>JBEKNU010000036.1:0-34060 GCA_049522495.1 Terriglobia bacterium | reverse complement strand
GGCGTCGAGCCCCTTCTGGCTCGCCAGCACTTTAAGCCGCGGGAGTTCGGGACCTGAGCCGATCAGGACAAACAGCGTGTCTTCGCACTTTCGGAGTTTGGTGATGAAGGCAATCGACTCGAGCCATAGATCCAGTCCATCCTGATGACCCATGACGCCGAGATACACGACCAGAAGGCGTCGGCCTTCCTTGAGCTCGGGTTGCGGGGGGCGTATTTGGACTCTGGTCAGGTCCGGGCAACTCCGCACCACGAAAGTGCGCTCGCGCCGCATGCCGCCGCGAGTCAGGGCCACCTCCCGGTAGGATTCGTTGGTGGCAATGGAAACGTCCGCGGTTCGGAAAGTCAACCACTCAGCCCAGCACACCAGCTTGTATCCGAGATCATGACGCTGGAATTTCGTCTCGTAGAGCTCGGGGTTCAGATCGTGATGATCGAAGATGAATCGCACGCCGAAGAGCTTGAAGAACCGTCCGATCAGAAAAATCGTGTCGGGCGGGTTGCACGCCTGGAGGACGCGGAAGCGGGTTCGCGCGTACACCCTTAGGGAAAGGAGGAATTGGGCCGCGAGCGCCCAGGAATATTCGAGGAAATAGCCGAGCGGCCCGGAGGCCTCCCATAGCCGGTGCCGGTAAATCTCAATCCCTTCCAGGGTTTCGCGGCTCTTGTGGAATCCGGAGCCTTTCGGGCAGATGATGGAAACACGATACCCGGCGTCGCGCAAGGCACGGGCTTCCTGCCACACGCGCCGATCGAGGGGGACGGGGAGGTTTTCAACAATGATACAAACGGCGGGCCGTTCATTTGGCATGCCGGCACCACAATTCAAAATTCACCAAAGCCCAAAGTTGCTTTTGGCGGTCGCGGACCCCGTCAAAGTGTTCGCGAACAAACTTCTCCATGCTGCGGGCGTTGAAAAACCCGCGCGCCGCGGCCTGGGGAGAAAGGAGCAAGTCTGCAACCAAGGACCGCAAGGGTTTCTTAAACCATTCACTAATCGGCACGCGAAATCCGACCTTGCGCCGGAACAACGCCTCCTCCGGCACATACGGCCTCAGCGCCTCCTTCAGCAACGCCTTGGTTCGAAAGCCGCGCGCCAGGAGGCGAGTAGGAAGACGCGCCGCCAACTCCACCAGGCGCTGATCGAGGAACGGTCCGCGCTCCTCAATCGATGCAGCCATGGTCATCAGGTCGCCGCGCAAAAGCAGGTTATCCGGCAACCACACCTTCAGGTCGGCGTAGAGCATCCGCTTGAGGGGCGAGCGATCGCGGACCTTCTCGAGATAGCTTTCAAAGACCCGGGCTGGATGCGCAGGGTCGACTTGCGCCAGAAATTCCGGGGCGAAGAGGCCCTCACGCTCCTCGCGCGAAAAAGAGGCAAACCACGTGACAGAACGCTCCGCCTCATCGCGAATGGACAGAGCCTCAAGGGCGATTTTCGCACGGCGTTGCCGAAATGGCAGCCAACGGATGATGGCACGAGTGACCTCATGCGGCAAAGCTGAGACCAACCCCGCCAGCCGGTCGGCGGCGTACTTGGGGTAGCCGGCAAACAACTCGTCGCCGCCTTCACCGGCCAGCACAACTTTGACGCTTTGTGCAGCCAATCGCGAAATCAAGTAGAGGGCCACGTCGGTGGGTTCGGCGATGGGCTCATCCCGGAACGCCACCAAGCGTGGCAGTTCGTCGCTCAAGTTTTCCGGCCTGACGACGAGTTCATGATGCTCCGTGGCGTAACGGCGGGCCACAGCGCGGGCGAAGGGCAACTCACTATACTCGGGTTCGTCAAACCCCACCGAGAAGGTGCGCAGCGGGTGCGCGCCGAGCTCGGCCATGAGCGCCACGACGGCACTGGAATCTGTTCCTCCGCTCAGGAAAACTCCCAGGGGAACGTCGGCGATCAATCGCAGTCGCACTGACTCGCGCAGTTGCTCGACCACTTCGGCGGCAATGTCCTTGGGGCGCTTGGCCGTTTCTTCTTCCGCGGGGATATCCCAATAAGCCTGGCTGCGCACACCCCCGGGGTCAGCGACAAGGAAATGCCCGGGCAGAAGCTTTTCCACTCCTCGGTAGAAGGTCCGTGGGGCGGGGATGTAACGAAATCCAAAAAAGTCGTAGATCGATTGCGGGTCGATTTCGGGTGGACGCAGCAGGAGTTCGCGTAGCGCACGCAACTCCGAAGCAAACGTCAATCGGCCTGGTTCCAAACGGTAAAAGAGAGGTTTCACTCCCAGGCGATCACGGGCCAGCAACAACCGCCGCCTGCGGCTATCCCAAATAGCGAACGCGAACATGCCACGCAAGTGGTCAAGGAAACTGAGGTCATACTCCTCGTAAAGATGCAGAATGGTTTCGGTGTCACTGTTCGTCCGGAACTGATGGCCCCGCGCGAGGAGGTCCGGGCGCAGATCGCGATAGTTATAGATTTCACCGTTGAAGGTAATCCAGGCGGACTCGTCCTCGTTGGCGATCGGCTGGTGGCCGCCGGGCAAATCAATGATGCTCAGGCGCCGGTTCCCCAAGCCCAGCGCGCCGTCCAGGTGAAAGCCCTCGTCGTCAGGCCCACGATGCACCATCGCGTCCGTAGCGCGCTTGAGCGCAACCGGATCAGCAGGCTCGCCCGTACCGAAATTGAAGACGCCACAAATGCCGCACATAAAGGCAGTGACAAGTGACGAGTGACAAATGGCGAGGACACTCACCACCCTCTCTTGCTTGCTCGTCACTCGTCACTTGTCACTCGTCACTGTCCTTTCAAACCCGTTCCCACAGGCCGGATAGAGCAGGTGGAACAGCGTCATGACCTGCGGCCGTGGGTACGATCGGCCATCCCGGAATAAGCCGTAGTCACCCGTCGTGTAAGCAAAGCTTCCATCGGGGCGCTGCCGCCGGAGGATGCGAGCATAGCAGCGCTCACTAAGTTCCCCAGCCTCCGATGCACCCAACCCCTTCGCCTCCCGCAGGGCCGCGGCCAGAACAGCGGTGAAGTAATCCGTCTCCGGCTTCCCGTGAAAACAATCGGTCGCGCTCGCGCCCGTTTTGGTAACGCCTTTGCCAAGGAAGCCGGCGAGCGTCAAAAGGATGCGTTGCGTCCGGGGATCGGAGTGCAGGGCAGCCGCCCAGGCGAGCTTCAGAAACTGAAATGCATTGTACTGGTAACAGAGATAATGAGGGCGGCCCTTCTCATGCGGGCCGTCCACAATATAGGGCAACTCCCCGGTGGGAAGCTGGGTATTCGCTAGAAAATCCAGCATGGCATCCACGTGCTCGACGAAGCGCCCATCACCCGTGGCCTTCCAAAGCCGCAAAAAGAGCCACGCCGCCTCGACGGAATTGTTGGGGATTTTCCCCCGCGGCTTATCAAAATAGTTAATAGCCTTTCCGGGCGTGTGGGCTTGGAAGCCGATGCTCCCCACCAGGTAATCGTACCAGCGAACCGCCGCCTGGAGGAATTCTTTTCGCGCTTCGCGGGCATAAGTGGCGAGAAATCCAATCGCCCCCCAATTTCCCTCCACGGTGGCGATCAGATGCCTTCGTTCAGGCAGCGGGTACAACCAGAAACCTCCGGGATGCTGCAACCGGAGCGTCGCCTCAGTGCTCTCCAGGGCGAGAGTACGATACTTTTGTTCTCCCGTCGCTTCATGGAGCATCCAGTTGGACAGGATCCAATAGCCCTGCGATTGCACAAAAACGTAATCGTCGTTCCAAGGGACAAAAGTCAGTGCGGCCTTGAAAAACCTCCAGAGGCGCAGATGGAAACGAACTCCGGCGTCCGGGCCATGGACCAACCCTTGAGAGTAATGGCGTTTCAGTAGGTGCGTGTGCAGGCGCTCGGCGGCGCGGGTAAGTTCTTGGTCGGTAGGCATTCTTGGTTCCACTCGCGCAAGGGGCGGAGGCGCCAGCAACGGCAAGCATCCTACCCCTCGATTGGAAGGGTGAGTTTAATCGAAACGGCCCGCCTCGGTGGGGGAGAAATTGAATGGGAAGATTCTCGAGGCTGAGTCCCATCCGCCGTCGGCGGCTATCGCCGCAAAGCCGCCGCGTAAACTTCAACGATCTGTTCTGCCACTGCCTCCATGGAAAGTTTGCGTATCCAGTCGCGGCCGTTCGTGCGCCCGCCGCGGCAGCAGACTTCAATGATCTTTTCCGCCATCGCCGTTGCCTCACGCCGGACCAAATAGCAGCCGGCGGTGGGGCCGATTAATTCGGCGGCGTCGCCCACATCGACGGTAATCACCGGCAGGTTTGTCGCCATCGCTTCTTTGACCGCATTGGGTGAACCCTCAAATAGGGAAGCCAACACCAGAACATCGGCAGCGTTCATATAGATTGCAATCTGTTCCTGAGGCAAGCCGCGAGCCACCAGGAGTTCCAAGCCGGGCACCTGTTCGCGCGCCAGGGAAACAGCGGCCTGGATCAGATCAAAACGCTTGCGCGCTTCGTTGGGGTTGTAAGGAAACAGTACGAACTTCTTCCTGGCATCGAGGCCCAGCACTTTGTGCGCCTGCGCCCGCTCCAGGGGCCGGAATAAATTGAGGTCAACCCCGTTGGGAATAATGTGCGCGGAGGGCATGCGCAATTGGGAAGCCATTTGCCGCGATTTCACGATCACGGAGTTGGCCAAGCGCGCCAGAATGAATCCCGATATTCGCAGGAAATGCCCGGCAAGGGTAATCCGCCCGCTACGGGCGGGCCGGCCAAAAACGTCGTCACCCATAAACGACACCACAACCGGCACACGAGATTGGAAACGCGCCACCCACCCAGAAAGGCCAAAATGCGCATGGATCAAGTCGTACCGTTTCGCCCGAAGTTGCCTGCGAACCTGGCGGACTCCGCGAAAGTAATTCCATTTGGATTCCCGGCCATTAATGAAGAGAACGTCAAACTTAACCCCGAGCGGGCCGAGAGATTCCATTTGCGCCTTCACGAAGCTGCCATAGCTTGGATCAGCTTCTGTGGGCCAAAGGTTGGTAACAACCAAAACACTGTAGGAGTTCATTTCCGTCCGGAAAGCCGGCTTCCTGCCAAGTCCTCAGGATTCGAGGTTACTTCAGGATGCATTTTCACGTGACCAGAGCAAGGACAGTGGCGCCAGAGGAAGAGCGCGCAACCCTGCCAGTGTGGCCAAATACACGACACTGCCCAATCCGCAACTGATGCACAAGAAGGTGAAATCCTGGGAGGCCGTGTCGGGCCGCGGCGACCAAAAGTGCAGAGCTCCCACGCTGAGCCCAACAAAAAGCGCAGCGACGAGGTTCTTTACGACAAAGCGGCCCAGCACCCGGTCCATCGTCACATCCAGATCTCCGAGATTTCTGTGGATTGCCAAGCCACACGCAAGCAGAGAGCCCGTAAGGAAACCTAAAGGAATTCCTTTCGCCCCTACCCGCAAAATGCCGACGTAGAAAAGGTCGAAAATCAGAACCAAGCTGTAATGAAGAAGGGTGAGGCGGAGGTAAACGCCCGGCTCGCGGCGTGCGAAAAGGCAAAAACTCAGTAAGCGAACAAAAGCAAAAGGTAACAAACTGAGGCTGTAATAAAAGAAAATCATCGTCATGACTTCCGTTGCTTCAGTCGTGAATTGTCCCCGCTGGAAAACCAGGCGGATGACGTTATGGGCAAGCATCAGGCAGAAAACCGCCATGGGGGAAAGAAGTAAGAGGCTGATCTCAAGCGTGTCACGAAAGGTTTTGTGTTCTTCTTCGCGGTTTCC
The DNA here is from genome assembly GCA_049522495.1 of Terriglobia bacterium. Taxonomy (GTDB): domain Bacteria; phylum Acidobacteriota; class Terriglobia; order UBA7540; family UBA7540; genus Bog-366. Next base: position 28,345 of record JBEKNU010000036.1, on the reverse strand, counting down.
TGATGTCACGGCGCGTGAAAGCATGGGTAAAGCTGCGGTTGCCACACTGCCGCCGAGAAGTTCAGCAAGCGTGCCGAGAATCCGGAAACCATAATTCAAGGCGGTTAGCGTCCCGGCCGGAAGAAATGAAGCGATGATTCGTTCCACAACCACCACTCCCTGCCAGCCCAGAGCCCCTGCCAACTGCGCCGTCCCCGCGCCGCGCAAGTTGCTGAAGGATTCGCCACTGGCGGTTAACATCAGGGAATAGCGTGGGCGAAAGGACACCAGAATCTGAACGCCCAGGATGACCAACTGCAACAGATACCCGGCCAAATACCCGAGGAAAATGCTTTGGGGGCCGTAACGATGAAATCCCAGGAGGATGACCACAATGGAAGTGACGTTGCGGATGAACCCTGAGGCCGTCGAGAGGCCGAAATAATGCCGGCTGAGAAGGAAGGACCGCAATACTTCCCCAATTCCGGCGGGAATGATGATGAGGAAGAGCCAACGCGAGAGTTGCGTCGCAAGGGCATCTTGTTGGTGCGTGAACCCCGGAGCGATGCCGTGAATAATCCACGGCGACGCCAACGCGCCCACGACTGCGATTGCCCCCAACCCAAGGAAAAGAATATTGGCGACGTAACTGAAACCGCGCCAGAGTTCGTTCTCGTCGTGGCTCGATTCCAAGGAAGAGAAGAACGGGACCAGAGAAAACTGGCCCGTTGCCGTGAGCAAGTTGGTGATGATGTAAGGGATCGTGTAAGCGACGTAAAACGTATCGGAGCGAACCGAAAGCCCCAGGTTGGCCGCAATGCTGGTTTCCACCAGGATTCCGCTCAGCCCGCCCAGCAGGTTGAAAAACGCTACCACGATCGAGCTTCGTAACATCTGCTGCTTAGAGTTCATTTCAGAAACAGTGTATCTTGAAAAGTGTAATTCACTGAAAAATACGTTTGCATGGCGGTTAGATGGTCATTGCAGGTCTCTCCGCCCCCCCATTTCCTCCATCTCTTCACCGGAGGCAGCGACGCTTCCGGCTATAAAGGGCGTGGAGGTGACGAAAAGAAACGCCATGAGGACCGGCGAAGTTCCAAAGTTGAATTCGAAGCAGCCTTCCGCCAGGAAGGCCACCCAGGCGGCGAGAGACGCGTCGACGATCCACCTTTGCGTAGAAAGCCGCCGCCGAAGCTTCCAGGTATACCAGCCCAGCGCCCCCATCAGCCACACCCACGCGGCCAGACAGGGCAACCCTCGCTCAGCACCGAATTGAAGGTAGTCATTATGCATGTGGCTGTGATAGCCAATCTCGGGCGTCTTTCCCGGCGGCAGATAATGATCGTAAACTCCCTCGATGTTGTTGGGGCCCACTCCCACCCAAGGGTGGGCGCGAATCATTCGGAGTGCGACGCTCCACATCTCGAGGCGGATGGATAGCGCGGGTTCCTGAGTGGGATGCATCGCCAGATGGAGCCGCTCTCGAACCAGAGATGGCGCACCGACGTAGGCCAAAGCCAGCAGGATCGGCAAAGCCCAGAGCCCCTTCGGCCACCATCGCGCTACAAGGTAAATCCCCGCCAGGAAACACCCCAACCATACTCCGCGGGTGAAGTTCAGAATAATGGAAACCGTGATCAGGGCGAGCACCGTCCACCAACAAAAGGCAACTCGAAATTCGAAACTCGAACTTCGGCGTCCAGTTCCCGAGTTCCGACCATTGGCGAGGAGCAGAAATCCCAGCAGAAAGGCGAAAACCAGCATCTGCTGTCCGCCGAAGTTCATCCAGTGTCCCATAAACCCATGGATGCGCGTAGACGTGAGGGTATGGTAAAGCTCGCGGGGATGATGCGCCCGCACGTCGCGGTACTGGATGACGAATTGCGCGATGGCGACGAGGCTGGCCAAGAAGGATACAAGAAACAGGCCTTGCACGAGGCGGCGCAAATGCCTCGCGCTGACCACCAGGTTGATTGCCAGCAGCCAAATGAGAAACAAGACAAGTTTCTTAACCGCAAACCCTCCCGCTTGGGGGTTCGCCGCCCAGAAAATCGAAACCACTGAAAATACGCAGAAGAGCGCAAGGGGCAGCTTGATGGGCAAAAAGCGAACCCGCGGCGGCGCTTGCCAGAGGTGAATCACATAGAGGACTCCGGCGCCCGCCAGAAATGCCTGCGAAGCGGCAATCGAAATCTGAAGGGTCAAAACAAACAGAGTAAAGAGGACAGCGGCCCATCGTGCAAAAGGGGGCTTGGGTAGTTCGCCGCACGTCCGTTCCAGGATGTTCTCGACGCTAATCACGGAGATCTTGAGACTGTATTGGAATCGGGGGAGGAATTCAAGGCACCCAAACAGAATAGGGAGGCGGTTTGCTGTAGGCGCGTTCGGCACCTGCCCCGCTGCGGCGGGGAGCACCGCCAAGGGAGGAGCGATTGCGTCCTTCCCTGCAGCACGCTCGCTCACCAACCCGCTCCGGTCGCGCTTCTTCTCAGTTATGCATCGCCCGAATCCGGTGCATCATCGTCCGCACATCCCGGATTTGCGGGTCGTCGGAAGGGGAAAGGTTGAGGTAGGCCCGAAGATCGGCCATCGCTTTTCCATAGTGCCGAAGGAGAAAGTAGATCATGCCGCGATCATGGATTTCCTGGCGGGAAGCAGGGTCAACGGCCAAGGCCATTTCAATCATCATCAGGACTTTGGCGAAATCCTTGCGGCGGAAAAAAGAGCCCTTCAGGTTATTCAACATGCGGGTCAGGGTCTGCTTGGTTGACACGACCACTAGAAACGACGGGCGGAACTCCGCCTCTTCCCCGAATTGGGCCTTCAGTTTCTCCTTGCAGTCCTGAAGGCTCAGAATGGCGCCGCGGTGGTAGGGGTCCAAGAGAATTTCTCCCGATGCGGCAAGGTACTTGGCAAGGAAGTGGCCGGGAAATCCCACTCCTACGACGGGCAAGCCGCATCGGCGCGCGACTTCCTGGTAAACGAGGGCCAGGGTGATGGGAATTCCCATTTTGCGATCCAAGACATCATTCAAATAGCTGTTGCGCGGGTCATCATATTCTTCTTCATTGCCGGCGAAGTTCTCCTCCTCGAAGAGGAGGCGGTTCAGACTGGCGATATTGGCGTGGGGCGACTGGCGGGGATTGCACTCCGCCCGTGCCGCCAATGCGTCCAAGCGCGCCAGTTGGGCGGAAACGTCAAGCGCCGGATACTCCGTGCGCGCCAGCAGCAGGGCCGCTTCGTCCAGGCGGATCTCTTCCTCCGAGCGCGCCAGGTAACGAGCGAATTCGCATACAACGTCAGGGTTTTCCATAAGTTCAGTGACGAGTGACGAGTAATGAGTGACGAGTGTAGAGTGAAGAGTAGCTGTCAGCTTTGGGCTAAAACCTTAGCTGCCTCCCCACTTCTGATTTACTTATCTTCTGGCCTGCTCGTCACTCGTCACTTGTCACTCGTCACTGCCTTTTCAAGCCCGGAAAAGATTGCGCATCAGGAAAAACAGATTGGCGGGCCGCTCAGCGAGGCGGCGCATGAAGTAAGGATACCATTCCCGCCCGTACGGAACGTACAGGCGCACCCGCCACCCTTGCTCGATCAGCGCCCGCTGGAGTCGCCGGCGGATGCCGTAAAGCAATTGGAATTCGAAACTTTCCGGGGAAATGCCGTGCGCGCGGGCGAAGCGCTCCGTAGCAGTGATGATGCGTTCGTCGTGTGTAGCAATGGCATGGTAAATCCCGCTGACAAGGAGCTTTTCCGTAAGCTCTTGATAGCTCCGATCGACATCGCGCTTGTGGGCATAAGCGATATCCGGAGGTTCCTTGTACGCGCCTTTTACCAGTCGGATGCGCACGCCACGTTTTAGAAGTTCTTCCACATCCGCCTCGGTGCGGTGAAGGTAAGTCTGAATGGCGATTCCCAACACCTCGCGCGGGGCGTCCACAGAGCAAAACACCCGCAAGGTTGCGTCCGTGAACGCTGAGCCTTCCATATCGACCCGCACAGAATTGTTGTGTCGCGCCGCGTCTTCAACAAGGCGCGCTAAATTCCGCCGCGCCAGCCCTTCGTCGATGGCCAGGCCCAGTTGGGTGAGCTTCACGGAGACGTGTGAGTCCAGCTTTTCCGCCGCAAGCCGATCGAGAACCTGAAGGTAATTTTGGCAAGCAGCTTCGGCGGCAGCGGCTTCGTGCACGCTCTCACCCAGACAATCGAGCGTCACCATGAAGCCCTCGCTGTTTAGCCGCCGGACTAAGCGCAGAGCGTCTTCCAATTCTTCGCCGGCAATAAATCGCGAGGCGAGACGGCGTCCAAGGGGGTTGCCCGTCAGGAGTTTCCTGGGGCCTTCGCGCTCGGAAAGGTGGAGCAGGAGGGAACGAAGCATGTCGTTCAGTGCTCCGCTTCCAAAAATTTTTCGGCATCCATCGCAGCCATGCAACCCGACCCCGCCGCCGTAACGGCTTGCCGGTAAACACGGTCTTTGACGTCCCCGGCAGCAAAAACGCCCGGAATGTTGGTTTTCGACCCTTCGCGGGTAATGAGATATCCGAGGTCGTCGACCTCCAATTGCCCCCGGAACAAACTGGTGTTGGGCTCGTGCCCGATCCCGATAAAGACCCCGTGCACAGGCTTGATGATCTCTTCCTTCGTCTTGGCGTTGCGGAGCTTTATTCCCGAAACTTCGCGCTTGTCGGGGTCCAAAATACCCTCCACCACGGAGTTCCAAATGAACTTGATTTTCTCGTTCCGGTGAAGGCGGTCTTGCATTATTTTGGAGGCGCGCAATTGGTCACGGCGATGGATAATGCTGACTTCGTTGGCGTACCGCGTCAGGAAGAGCGCGTCCTCGGCTGCCGTATCGCCGCCGCCCACCACCGCCACGTCCTTTCCCCGGAAGAAGTAGCCGTCACAAGTGGCGCAGGTGGAAACTCCGTGCCCCAGCAGCTTGCGCTCGGATTCAAGCCCCAGGAATTTCGCCGAAGCTCCTGAAGCGATGATGAGCGTCGTCGTTTCCAGCCGCTCCTGGCCCATCTCCAGCACGAAGGGCCTTTGAGAGAGGTCCACCTTGGCCACGTTGCCTTCCATAAACTCTGCCCCGAACTCGGTGGCCTGCTTTTGCATCAACTCGATCAGTTCCGGCCCCTGGACGCCTTTGGGGAATCCTGGAAAGTTCTCCACCAGCGTGGTCAGGGTCAACTGACCGCCAGCTTCCACGCCGCGGATGACCAGCGGCTTCAAATTGGCGCGAGCCGCGTAGATGGCGGCGGTCAGCCCGGCGCATCCCGAACCAATGATCACTACGTTGCGCATGTTGGCTTGCATCTCCAAACGTATTTTTGAAAAGGATGCCTATCTTACTCGATACCTTTTATTCCGTACAGACACTTCTCGACGTTTCCGCTGCCCGCACCTTTAAATTGCGTTCTTCACTCATTTGATGCTACAAATGGCGTTTCACTTCCGGCCCGTCACCCTAGCTACGACAATGTAGCGGAAAGACTTACTGATGGAAGCTGTAGCCGTCGAACATGTGACCAAGCGCTTTGACACGGTTGTGGCCGTTGACGACCTGAGCCTGCGCGTTGAGCAGGGCGCGGTGTTTGGACTGCTGGGCCCCAATGGCGCCGGCAAAACCACTTCCCTGCGCATGATCATGCACATCCTGGTGCCGGACGAAGGGACGGTGCAGGTGATGGGCCAACCTGCCAGCCCCCGTACCCAAGATTTGATCGGCTACCTCCCCGAAGAGCGTGGGCTATACCCCCGGATGAAGGTCCGCGAAGTTCTGGTCTTCCTTGCGGCCCTCAAGGGATTGAGCGAAGCGGAAGCCGCACGGCGAGTGGCCGATTGGCTGGAGCGCCTGGAACTCGCCGCATGGTCCGAAAAGAAAGTCAACGACCTTTCCAAAGGCATGCAACAAAAGGTGCAATTCATTGCCGCCGTGGTACATCAGCCGCCGCTGCTGATCCTCGACGAGCCGTTTACCGGACTCGATCCTGTAAATGCCACTTTGATTAAGGACATCATGCTGGAGTTGCGCGAGAAAGGCGCCACCATCATTCTTTCCACGCACCGCATGGAACAAGTGGAAATGATGTGCGATGCGATTTGCCTGATCAACCACGGCCGGAGCGTCCTGGCTGGCGATTTGCGAGCTATCAAGAAATCCTACGGCAAGAATACCCTGCGCATGGAGTATTCCGGCGACGACCATTTCCTGGAGCGTCCGGAGTTGGTGGAGAAGGTCAATCACTTCGGCGCGGTGGCGGAGGCCAAGCTGCGGCCCGGCGCCGACCCGCAGGAGATTCTTAAGGCCGCCGTGGCGACCGGCGTGCGCCTGACGCGTTTTGAGCTGGTGGAGCCGCCCCTGAATGATATCTTTATCGAAAAAGTGTCGGAGGCCCATGCGTAAAATCTGGCTGGTGTTCAAACGCGAATACCTGACGCGCGTCCGCAGCAAGGGGTTTATCTTGAGCACCATCGGGCTGCCGCTCTTCGCTGTAGGAATCCTCGCCGTCAGCGTGGGCTTAATGGTGCGCCACACAGATCACACCCTGAGGATATCATTTCTGGATAACCTCGGCGGTCTCGCTCCGCAAATTGCTGCGGGGCTGGAAGGCAAACTGTCGAATGGAAAACCGCGCTATCAGGTCGTGCGAGTGTGGGATAGCCCCGGGTCGGAAGAAGAGGCTCGCCGGAAACTGAATGAACAGATTCGCGCGGGGCAACTCGACGGGTTTCTGGAGGTGCCGAAAGATATTCTGGAAGGTAAACCTGCGGCCTTTCACACGCCCAACCCAGGCGATTTTCAAACCACTGAGGCGCTGAGCCACGCCGTGGACAATGCCGTGGTCGAACGCCGCCTGAGCGATCGCGGCGTTCACCTCGACAACGTGGGCAAGCTTGTGCACGGCGTAGGTGTATCGATGGTAAAAGTCACCCAGACTGGAGAATCCGAGGAAAAGGGGCAGACCTTTATCGTTGGACTCTCCGTAATGATGATTCTTTACATCACGCTCGCGGTTTATGGACAAGCCACGATACGCTCGGTGGTGGAAGAAAAGACCACACGAATCGTCGAGATCCTAGCCTCCTCAGCGAAGCCCTTTCATCTCTTAAGCGGAAAAATCCTGGGGGTTGCCGCGGTGGGAATCACCCAGTACCTGGTCTGGGGGATCACCGGAACCTTGCTCACAGGTTACGGAGCGTCAATGGCCTCCGCGATGGCTCCGGAGGCGTCAGTGCCGAAATTGCATTTGCCGCTATCGCTCCTGATCTATGCGGCCCTTTTTTTCCTCGTCAGCTACATTCTCTATGCGTCCTTATACGCCGCCCTAGGGGCCATGGTTTCAAGCGACCAAGACGTGCAGCAAGTTCAAATGCCTGTCATGCTGATTCTCGTCGTCTCCTTTGTCATCTATCCCGTGGTCATGCGCGACCCGAGCTCGGAAACTTCAGTGATCCTCTCCATGATTCCTTTTTTCGCTCCCGTCCTCATGGTCTTGCGCATTGCCCTACAGATGCCGCCCTTCTGGCAGATCGCGCTTTCGTTGGTCATCAGCGCGCTGACCACATTCGGCATCCTGCAAGTTTCAGCAAGAATCTATAGGGTGGGCATCCTGATGTACGGGAAACGGCCGTCGCTGATGGAATTACTCCGCTGGCTGCGCTATACGTAGCGAAGATTTTCGTCGCCTCACCCGGCTCTACTCCGGGTCAATAGGCGTGGCCGTGCAGGCGCGATATGGCACGTCCTGCTCCTGCCCGCATTCGGCATTCTCGCAGGTCAGCTCGAACTTGTTCGGCCATCCGTCGTCTTCATTGACGCTGTGCCGAAACAAGTGCCTCTGCCCGCAACTCCCGCACTCCCATTCAACCAAAAAGACCCGCATGGTGGTTTTCCTTACTGCTTGAACGAGTTTCACGCCGCATGGTATTGCCACAAGGCGCGATAATAGTGCATGAACCGGATGGGCTCGCAGCTTTCCGGAACCTCCGCGTAGGTGTAACGGTCGAATCCATTGCTGCGCAGCAGGGTGAAGAGCTCACGCCAGGGATAAGGCTTCAGCCATTGCGGGAAACCTGGTTTGACCGTCGGCGGGACCTTGATCCCGCTGCCCCAGGGCGACAGGGTCCGGCACAACTCGTTGATGTGGCAACTGCGGATCCAGGATTTAAGCAGGTCGAATGAAGGTTTCACGGAGCCGTCCACCACGTCGGTATCGTTGGAGTTCCAGCACGCTCCCACGGCGGGATGGTTCGCCACGCTAAGAATATGGTGAGTGTTGTGCGGAAGCATGGTGCCCGAACCGTGGACCTCCAGCCAGATTTCCACGCCGTGGTCGCGGGCAATGTCTCCGCAGCGGACGAGCGCGTGGCCGATCTGGTCGAGAGTCTTGTCCTCAGGAACATCTTTGGGGAATCCGTTGGGGCGCACCTTCACGCCCACGCAGCCGAGGTCTTGCGCCAGCTCGCACCAGCGCCGCGTCTCCTCGATGTTCTTCTCCACCACGGCGGGGTCGGGCGACTCATATTCACAAGTGGTGCCCAAGCTCATCAAGCGCACGCGGGAAGCGGCAAAGCGCTGTTTCACATCCGCGCGCCGCGCCTTGTCTAGAGAAATTTCCACGCCATGTTTATGCATAGTCCGCAGCTCGACGCCTTCGAACCCCGTTTCCTCGCAGTTCTTGATGATGGTGTCGATATCCCAATCTTTCGCCAGGTTGTAAGTAACCAGACCCAGTTTGAAAGGTGGCGGCGAAAGCTCGACATTCAGCGGCGGTACGTTCTCCCCCTTGGCGAGAAGCCCGCCGCCCTCCACCGCCCCCAGCGTGCCCAGACTCGCGGCGGAGAGAGCCCCGGTTTTGAGAAAATCCCTTCGTCCAGATTTGAGCATATTTACTCCCCCTCGGGTGTGGCCCTGCGCGGCTCGTGTCCCCACGCAAAATGCTTAAGGCTAGCGCACATTTTACTCCCTTCGAATCTTCCGAAGATAGGGGTGAATAATGCACGATCCAGGGTTCCGAGGGTAGGATGTAGGGGGTTAAAGCAGGATCCCAATCCGGTGATTAAGGGAGTTTGTATGCGCCGAAATCAATGTCCTGCCTGAGGCACGTCATTAACTTGACGGGGAGGCGCGCCAGCAGGGATTGGTTTAGCGCTTGGCCGACTTAGCGGATGCGGCTGGCACTGCCGCTCTTGCCGCCGCCCTCCCCTCGGGCGGAACAAAGACGGGTACTATCAGCGCGGACATAATCATCAAGATAGCTAACCCAACCAGAAAATCAACGAGCGTCAAATCCCACTTTCGCTTTGAGTTTTTCATAAGAGCCTTCCTTTCCTTATCGCTTCTTCCTAGAGCAATTCAATTTCCAGATTCCGGGGAAGTAATGTCCTCCGGGGAATGCCATAACCCCATAAGAATCAATATATTAGAAACGTCGCAAAGGCAGCCTGCCGGCGGGGAACCAAATGATTAACAAAGTGACGGAATTCGGCGGTCCCTCAGTGACACTCTACGGCTATGATGGCGAGGCGGGGCGCTTGCATTTTCGAAGGTTTCACTTTACTCGGGAAGGTGCAGCCAGCGTCTTCATCAGCCGTTGCTCCGTTATGGGTTACACCAACGAGGGGGTTTTCTCCTATAATGAGCGGCAGGGGTTCTATCGAAAGGCGTTCTCATGATCTTGGTCATTGATAATTACGATTCTTTTACCTACAACCTTGTCCAATACCTGGGAGAGTTGGGCGCGGATCTCGAGGTCGTTCGGAATGACCAAACCACCGTGGAGGCGATTGAAAAGCAGGCTCCTGAGCGAATCGTAATCTCGCCCGGCCCGAAGACTCCTTCCGACGCCGGAATCTGCCTCGACGTCATCACTGCTTTCGCCGGGCGGATTCCGATCCTGGGGGTTTGCCTCGGCCATCAGGCCATCGGACAGGCGTTCGGGGGGCAGGTAATCCGCGCACCGGAACTGATGCACGGCAAGACCAGCCAAATCCAACACGACGGCAAGACCATTTTCGAGGGACTGCCCAATCCTTTTCATGCCACTCGTTATCATTCGCTCATCGTGGCGCGGGAGTCCCTTCCCGATTGCCTGGAAGTCTCCGCTTGCGCCTCCGACGGGCTCATCATGGGCCTCCGCCACAAGAAGATGAAAGTGGAAGGCGTGCAGTTTCACCCCGAGTCAATTCTCACCAATGCGGGCAAGCAACTCCTGGGAAATTTCCTGCGCCTCTAGGGATTGCCAATTTTCGATTGACGATGGTCGATGGAAAGTCGCCAGCCATCAGTCATCAGCATTCAGTATTCAAAAGACATTTGCTGGGAGTTGAGAAATTGAGATTAGGAACTTCCTCTCGCTCAATCGACAATCGGCAATCGACAATCGGCAAATTCAGTGCCGTCCGGTAAACTCCACGAGCGCCTTAAGCTTGGCGCGCGCGGCGCCGGAATCCAGTACTTCGGCTGCTCGCGCGGCGCCTTCCGCAAAGTTTTGCGCCTTTCCCGCCAGGGCGAATGCCGCCGCGGCATTCGCCACAACGACATCCCGATAAGGACTACGTTCACCCTCCAACACCCCGAGCAACAATCGCGCGTTGGTGGCGGCGTCACCGCCGTGCAGTTGTTCAATCGAGGAGCGCGGCAGGCGAAACTCCTCGGGGAGCACATCGCGCGTCTCGACCTCGTTGTCCGTGCTCGAGGAAAGTCGAGTGGGACCCGTGGTGGTGATCTCATCAATGCCATCCGAACCTGCCACCACGTACGCCCGGCGCGTGCCCACTGCGCGGAGCGTCTTCGCCATCATCTCGGTGCGGGCGGCGTCAAACACGCCCACCAACTGCACCGTTGCAGCCAGAGGATTCGTAAGTGGGCCAAGGAGATTAAAAACTGATTTGGTTTTCAGTGCCCGCCGCGCATTCATCACGTGCTTCATGGCGAGGTGCAGTCGCGGAGCAAATAGAAAGACCATACCGACTTCTTCGAGGCAGGCAGGGATCCGTTCGAAAGGAAGGTCGATCGCGACCCCCAGGGCCTCCAGCACATCGGCGCTTCCGCAATGGCTCGAAATCGAGCGGTTGCCGTGCTTGGCCACGCGCACTCCCGCCGCCGCCGCAACCAGCGCCGCCGCCGTCGAAACGTTGAACGTCCCGCGGCCGTCGCCACCCGTGCCGCAAGTGTCGAGCAAGGGCTCTTGATGCGAGATGCTTTCAAGTTTCACTCCGGCCGCGCGCAAGGTTTCGGTGGCGTGAGCCCGCATTTCCTCCGCAAATCCCACCAATTCGTCAGCCTGCTCACCCTTATCGCGCAGCGCAGCGAGGAACGCCACGATTTCTTCGTCCGGCACGGAGCCTGAAAGCAGTTGCTGCATCACGGCGCGAGCCTCGGCACGCGTGAGATTCTCGCCGGTCGCGATCTTCCAGATTGTCTCTTCAATGCGCATTACTTTCTTTCAGTTTGCCTGAGTTGACTTTGCTTGAATTCGCTCTCGGAGCGGCGCTCATTCAGGTTTTGTGGTTGCCCTTTCATTGCAATTCCCGCGTGGATTCCCTATACTTCTTGGTTTCGGGGTAAGCGCGCTGAACGTTCTAGTGTAAGCCGCTTCGCGAGCTTTGCCAAAGTTTGATTTCACATCCAAGGTGTGTAGGGGCGCATGGCCATGCGCCCCCACCCTCACAATTGACTGCGGACAACTGACAACAGGCAACTAACAGTTTCCAAAATGAAAATCCACGAATATCAGGCGAAACAAATTCTTGCGAAGTTTGGAGTCACCGTGCCGCGCGGCGAGATGATTACGAAGCGCGAGGACGCTCGGGCGGTGGCGGAAAAACTGGGCGGTGGCACAGTGGTGGTGAAAGCCCAGATTCACGCCGGCGGCCGCGGCAAAGGTGGCGGCGTTAAACTGGCTCACAATCCCTTGGAAGCGGACGCCTTGGCGGGCCAAATCCTGGGCATGACCCTGGTCACACACCAGACTGGGCCGGAGGGCCGCATCGTCAAACGTGCGCTTATTGAGGAAGGCTTGGACGTGGCGCGCGAACTCTACCTCGGGATCGTCATCGACCGCGCTTCCGGCAGACCTGTGTTCATGGCCTCGAGCGAAGGTGGAGTGGAAATCGAAGTGGTGGCCGCCGAGCATCCGGAAAAAATCCTGAAAGAATTCATCGATCCGAGTGTTGGCTTCCAGGCCTTCCAGGCGCGCAAGCTGGCCTTCGGCTTGGGCCTGGAGGGCAAGGTGGTTAACGAGGCGTCGCGCCTTCTTCAGAATCTCTATCGCGCCTTCGAGGCCACGGACGCTTCGCTGGTCGAGATCAATCCGTTCGCTATTACGCGCGACGGCCGCGCGCTGGCGCTCGACGCCAAGATGACCTTTGACGATAATGCCCTCTTCCGCCATTCGGACATCCGCGAACTGCGCGACCTGGACGAAGAGGACCCACTGGAAGTGAAGGCTTCAAACTACGGCCTCAACTACATCCGCCTGGATGGGAATGTGGGTTGCATGGTGAATGGCGCGGGCCTCGCCATGGCCACCATGGACATCATCCAGTACGCGGGCAGCCGCCCCGCGAATTTCCTGGATGTGGGCGGCGGCGCTAACGAAGAGCAGGTGCGCCACGGATTCGAGATCATCCTGAGCGACGCCAACGTGCGCGCCGTGCTCATCAACATTTTCGGTGGCATCATGCGCTGCGATATCGTCGCCAACGGCGTGGTCGCCGCGGCGAAAACTCTCGGCATCAAAGTTCCCATCGTCGTGCGGCTGAAAGGCACGAACGTCGAGTTGGGACAGAAGATCCTCCGCGAGTCAGGGCTGAACTTCGAGGTTGCCAATGATATGAAAGAGGCGGCGGAAAAAGTCGTCGCGGCAGCGAACCGATCCCAGAACGCATAGTGGTCATTGGAATTTTCCATGTCGATTTTGGTCAACGAAAACACTCGATTAGTCGTGCAAGGCATCACGGGCCGCGAGGGGATGTTTCACACCCAGCAGGCCGTTGCCTACGGCACCAAGGTCGTCGCGGGGGTGACGCCGGGCAAAGGCGGGACCAGCGCCGACGGCATCCCGGTGTTCAATACCGTGCAGGAAGTCGTGGATAGGACGGGCGCGAACGCCTCCGTCATCTTCGTTCCGCCCGCTTTCGCCGCGGACGCCATCATGGAGGCTGCGGACGCCGGCCTTCCCCTCGTGGTCGCCATCACCGAGGGTATTCCCACGCTCGACATGGTGCGCGTCGCGCGCTTCCTGGCCGGCAAGCAGACGCGCCTGATCGGCCCCAATTGCCCAGGCATTATTTCTCCCGGCAAATGCAAAATTGGCATCATGCCCGGGCAAATTCACTTGCCGGGGCACGTTGGCGTGGTTTCGCGGAGCGGGACCTTGACCTACGAAGCGGTGGGCCAGCTTACGGCGCTGGACATTGGCCAATCGACCTGCATCGGGATTGGCGGCGACCCCATCATTGGCACAACCTTCGTTGACGCCCTGCGACTTTTCAATGACGACCCGGACACACACGGCATCGTGCTGATCGGAGAAATCGGCGGGCTGGCGGAAGAAGAGGCCGCGGCCTTTGTCCAAGCCCACGTCAAGAAGCCGGTGGTGGGATTTATCGCGGGCCGCACGGCGCCACCCGGCCGCCGCATGGGCCATGCCGGAGCGATTATTTCCGGGGGAAAGGGAACCGCGGCGGACAAAATTGCAGCCCTTCAGGCGGCCGGCATTTCTGTTGCCGAGAGCCCTGCGCTGATCGGCGAGGCGATGGCAGCAGCGCTGGCGCAGTAAGGAACGAAAATCGAGTTTCGTATCTTCGGCGGATAGCTGACCCAAGGAGACCCATGGCACTGGAACGAACCCTTACCATTATCAAACCCGACGCCGTGGCGGCGGGGCATATTGGCGACATCATCAAAATCTTCGAGGCCAATCAATTCAAGATTGTGGCGGCCCGGCTGGTTAAGCTCACCAAAAAGGAAGCCGAGGGGTTCTATGCCGTTCACCGAACCAAGGGCTTTTTTGCAAGCCTGACGAATTTCATGAGCTCAGGCAGCGCGCTGGTGATGGTTCTGGAAGGCGAGAACGCCATTCTTCGCCTGCGCGAAGTGATGGGCGCCACCAACCCCGCCAACGCCGCGCCGGGCACTATTCGCAAGCTCTATGCGGCGAGCATCGAGAGCAACGCCGTGCATGGCTCCGACGCCCCGGAAACGGCCGCCTACGAAATCGGATACTTCTTTCCCGGCGTCGCGCTCGTTTAGCGCGGGTTATTCAAGAATCCCTCCGACCCAATGCCGTACGGGCGGTTCGCGAACCGCCCCTGCAATACCGGTCGCTACAAACCGTTACCGCGGCCGTGACCGCGGCCTTGACAACGTCGCGCCTCGCGGCGACGATAAATAGGGATGAGCGGCGGGTTTCCTTTCCAATTCGGACGATTTCTGGCCATCGCGGGCGTCATTTTGGTGGGGTTCGGGCTGATTCTCATGTCCGGATCGAAGTTTTCGTTCTGGGGCCTCGGGCGTCTGCCGGGAGATATTGCGTATAAGGGCAAGAACGCTCAGTTCTATTTTCCCGTTGTGACTTGCCTGATGGTGAGCGCCGCTGTGACACTGATTTTCTGGGTGATTTCACTATTGAATCGGAGGTAGACCGTCCGCTGTCCGTCGTCCGCCGCAAAGCACCCTCCGGGACTACGGACAACGGACGGCCTTCCCATGTCTCAACCCTCCCTCAATTTCGGGCCGGTGCGAAAGATCTACAGCGTGGCGGAACTCAGCCTGGAGATCCGCAACCTTCTGGAAAGGCAATTTCCGGACGTTTGGGTGACAGGGGAAGTTTCCAATCTCCGCGCGGCCGGATCCGGCCACCTCTATTTCACGCTCAAAGATGCAACGGCGCAGCTTCGCGCCGTGTGCTTTCGCAACCAGGCGCGCTACTTGAAATTCAAGCCGCAGGACGGACTGGCGGTGATTGTCCGCGGGCGCCTGAGCGTCTATGAAGCACGCGGTGAATATCAGCTCTACGTGGAGTTCCTGGAACCGGCGGGGCTGGGCGCGCTGCAATTGGCATTCGAGCAACTGAAACAGAAGCTTGCGGCCGAAGGGCTGTTTGACCTGGAGCGCAAAAAGCCGCTGTCCATGCTGCCGCGCGTCATCGGCGTGGTGACTTCGCCCACCGGAGCTGTGATCCGCGATATCCTCCGCATTCTCCGGCGGCGTTTCCGCAATATCAACGTGCTGCTCTATCCGGTGAAAGTTCAGGGCGAGGGGGCGGCCCAGGAAATTGCTCAGGGAATCGAATATTTCAACCGCAAGGTGCGCGTTGACGTGATGATCGTGGCCCGCGGGGGAGGCTCGCTGGAAGACTTATGGGCATTCAATGAGGAGGTCGTGGCGAGAGCCATCGCCGCATCTAAAATCCCGGTGATCTCCGCCGTCGGCCACGAAACGGATTTCACCATTGCGGATTTTGTCGCGGACTTGCGGGCGCCCACCCCGTCAGCCGCGGCGGAATTGGTGGTGCGACGCAAACAGGATTTGGCGACCGAGCTCCGCGATCGTGCACGGCACACGGCGCAGATGATCCGGCTGAAAATTTCCGAGGCCCGGCAGGCGCTGACGGAACTTCGCATGCACCAGGTTTTCCAGACGCTCGCCACGCGCATTGCGGAACGCGCCCAGCGCGTGGATGAATGCGTGGGTGCGCTCGAACGGTCGCTGCGCTCGCGCCTGCACACCGCGCGGCAGGAATGGCTGCACACCTCGGCGGGTGTGGTGCGATACGATTTCACGCGCCACCTTCGACTGAAACGCGCCGCGCTCGAAGAGCGCGAGCAGAGGTTTCAGAACGAATTCCGGCGCTTCCTCGCGGAGCGGCGCAATCGCTTGGCGCAACGGGAAGCGGTGTTGAACGAGCGCAGTCCGCGCACCATCCTGGAACGCGGCTATTCCATCACGCGGGACGCGAATGGAAAGGTCGTCCGCGACGCTGCGCAGGTCGAGATCGGCACCGATGTGTCCGTCCACCTGGCGCGCGGCGACCTAAGGGCGATCGTCAAGGACCGAAAAGCCTGAGCAGATTGCAAAGGGGGGAAACCCGGGTTCACCCATTGGTGATTGGTGATTGTTCAGCGCGACTTGGCGAATGCCGGCTTACGATGGAAGCTACGCGTGAACTCGCTGGGCTGTCATCTTCAATCACCAATCACTAATCGGAGATCACAGATCGTCCATGGGGCTGGTCTGCCGCCTACCGCTTCCCCGCCTGCGCCAACTGCAAAAGGACGCGGCGAGCGTCGGCATAGCGTGTGAGCTTTCCGTCACCATCGAGGAAGATCATGATCAGCGAGCGGCCTTCTGCATTGACTAACATTACCAGGCAGCGGCCCGCCGCGTTGGTAAATCCAGTCTTTTGCACTTCGATGTTCCAATCAGGCCGCCCGACGAGCCGGTCCGGGTTGAAAAAGGAAAGGACATATCGGCCGATTCGCACGTCGTAGCGGGTATCCGTGGTGAATTCCCGAATCAGCGGATACTGATCGGCAGCGCGGACGAGTTTGGCCAGGTCGAAAGCGGTCGAGAGGTTTTCATTCGTCAAGCCATTGGGATTTACAAAGTGCGTTTTGGCCATCCCCAATTCCGCCGCCTTGGCATTCATGGCTTGGATGAATGCGGGGCGTCCGCCGGGGTAATAGCGGCTGAGTGCGGCGGCGGCGCGGTTTTCCGAAGCCATCAAGGCCAGGTGCAGCATGTCTTCCCGGCTCAACGCACAACCGATTGGCAACCGGGAGATTGTCCCCATCACCAGGTCCCGATCATCATTGCTGATCTTGAGCGTCTCTCCCAGCGGCAGCTTGGCATCAAGGACGACCATGGCGGTCATCAATTTGGTGATGGAAGCGATGGGAACAACCCGGTCCGCATCCTTCACCAGCAACTCTTCGGAAGTATGGGCGTCTACCACCAGCGCGATCTTCGATTTCACGATCTGCTGTGGTCGTGAATCCTGGGCAGGCGAAGGTTTCTTCGCAGCCTGATTTGAGGAAGGCGTACGAGCAGGAGGGGGCGTCCGCGTGGGCGCGGGAGCGACATCGCTACTTTGCGCGCCGAAAACCATTCCAGAACCGCTTGTGCGGCCGGAAAAGAAAGAAAGGCTGAGGGCTGCAAGAGCAAGCGCCGCAACAACGATTCCGCTCCAAATGCGGCAGTCCCTAAACGCGCGTGGTGAAGGAGAAGTCATCCCACTTTTTAAGCCACTTGCGGTTTTTGACCCGGAAGGTGCTTCGATGATTTCAGGGGTCTTAATCCTGAAAGCCCTCCATCTATAATTTGTACCCGATTTTCCGCAGGAATTCCCTGCGAAATTGAATGTCGGCATCGGTCTCGATGCCGCGAGTCTTCATGCCGTCAATGACGCCCAGAATTCCGCGGCCTTGTTCGGACTCCGCTACGATCACTTCCACGGGATTTGCGGTCGCGCAGAAGACCTGGCAGACCTCCGGGACACTCTTCACAGTGTTCAGAATGTTGATGGGGAATCCGCCCTCCATGAAGATGATGAAGGCGTGACCACAGGAGAGGGCGAGAGCATTCTTCTGCGCCAGGTCGATAAGTTTGGGGTCATTCCCTGCAAAGCGAACCAGCGCTGGACCAGAAGATTCGCAAAAACCCACGCCGAACTTCATCTGGGGCGCGGTTTGCACAATCGCTTCGTAGAGGTCTTCCACCGTCTTGATAAAGTGCGACTGGCCAAGGATGAAGTTCATGTCCGCGGGCTTTTCGATGCTGACGGCTTTAAGTTCCATGCGTGGCTCCCTGGATGATGCCGTGAAGATTCTATCGCGAGTGAGTGCCGGAGGGTAGTGGTTCACGCGCGCGCGGTTGAAACAAATCCTCACTCCTCCGATACCTTGAGGACGGCGAGGAACGCTTCCTGGGGAATGTCGACGCGGCCGACGCGCTTCATGCGCTTTTTGCCTTCCTTCTGCTTCTCCAGCAGCTTGCGTTTGCGTGAGACGTCACCACCGTAGCACTTGGCGAGCACGTTCTTGCGAATGGCCGCGACATTCTCGCGAGCGATGACGCGCGAGCCGATGGAAGCTTGGAGGGCGACCTCGAACATCTGACGGGGAATCAGCTTGCGCATGCGGATGCAGAGGGAGCGTCCGCGTGCGAAGGCGGCGTCGCGATGGCAGATAAAGCTGAGCGCGTCCACGGGTTCACCTGCGACCAGGAAATCCACCTTGACCAAGTCCGATACCCAATAGCCCGCAAAGTGATAATCGAGCGACGCGTACCCGCGCGAGACCGATTTAAGGCGGTCGTAGAAGTCGAGGACGATTTCGTTCAGCGGCAACTCGTAGGTCAGCAGCACGCGCTTGCCGGAGACGTACTCAAAACCTTTCTGCACGCCGCGCTTCTCCTCCAGCAACGCCAGGATTCCGCCCAGATACTCATCCTGAGTAAAAATCTGGGCGCGAATGATGGGCTCCTCAACCTTCTCGATATCGCCGGCCACCGGAAACTTGGTGGGGGTGTGAACTTCGAGGACTTCACCCGCCTTGGTGGTGATGCGATAACGGACGCTGGGCGCCGTGGTGATGAGGTCAATGCCAAATTCCCGTTCCAGCCGCTCCTGCACGATTTCCATGTGGAGCAACCCGAGGAAACCGCAGCGAAATCCGAAGCCGAGCGCTTCGGAATTTTCCGGCTCGAAGATGAGCGAAGCGTCGTTGAGGCGCAGCTTATCGATGGCGTCGCGCAGATTCTCATAGCCGCTGGAGTCAACCGGATAGAGACCGGCGAAGACCATGGATTTGATTTCCTCGAAGCCCGGCAATGGACCGGGCGCCGGGTGCGCATCGTCGGTGATGGTATCGCCGATGCGCGATTCGGAAATGCGCTTGATGTTGGCGATGACGAATCCCACTTCGCCAGGCCCCAGTTGCTCAACCCGAACGGGTTTGGGAGTAAGCACTCCCAACTCCTCGACGTTGTACACCTGGTTATTCGACCAGAGCTTGATGCGCATTCCGGTCGAGAGCGTGCCCTGGACGACGCGGGCCAGAACCACGACGCCGCGGTAGGAATCGAACCAGGAATCGAAGATCAGCGCCTGGAGTGGCGCCTCAGGAGATCCCGTGGGAGGAGGGATGCGCGCGACAATGGCTTCCAGCACCTCCTCAACCCCGGACCCGGCTTTCGCGCTGATGAGCAGCGCTTCCTTGGGGTCGAGCGCCAGGGCGTGCTCAATCTGCTGCTTGGTGGATTCGATGTCGGCGCCCGGAAGGTCGATTTTGTTGATCACGGGCACAATGGTGAGGCGATTGTTCATCGCGAGTTGCGCGTTGGCAAGCGTTTGGGCTTCCACCCCTTGCGAGGCATCAATCACCAGCACAGCACCTTCGCAAGCGGAGAGGCTGCGCGAAACCTCGTAGGAAAAATCCACGTGGCCGGGCGTGTCAATGATATTAAGCTGATATTCGTTGCCGTTGCGGGCCACGTAATGCAGGCGGACAGCGTGCGCCTTGATGGTGATGCCACGCTCACGCTCCAGGTCCATGGAGTCCAAAACCTGCTCCGACATTTCGCGCTTGGAAAGTGCGCCGGTGATCTCGAGCAGGCGATCGGCCAGCGTTGACTTGCCATGATCGATGTGGGCGACAATCGAAAAATTGCGAATGAAGCGAGCGTCGGTCATGCAACCTTCGTTTTGCCGGTTCCGCGCAGAATGCGAACCAAGGAGAGTGTCACCGCGTGGTGCGAGTGGTGGGAGCAGGCCCTTGCCAAACGCGAGACTATTTTCTAACCCTTTGAAAATCTAGCAAAAGGGAGCTATCCTGTCAAACGGGGAGTCGGCAGAGAGTTCCGCCGAGGGCGCGAAGGCCTTCACACGAGACGATGCAAGACTTAGACAAGCTCTACGAAAAAGCTGACAAGTATCTCCAGCGGCAGAAGTTTGAAGCCGCGATCGAAACCTATCAGGAAATTCTTCGCTACGAGCCCAATGACGAAGAAGCTCTTATCAATCTGGGTGACCTTAGCATCAAAATAAATCGCACGGCTGAGGCATTGCGCTACCAGGTTCAGTTGGCGGATTACTACATCAAGCGGAGTGACAATGCCAAGGCGATCGCCACCTACCGGAAGGTTTTGAAGCTATCACCCCAGGATGTTGCGACCTTGATGAAGCTGGCGGGCCTCCTCGAAAAAAGCCAGAAAAACGCCGAGGCGCTCGAGGCGTATCGAGACGCACTGGGACATCACCGCAGAGCCGGCGCGAACGCGCAGATGCTCGATTGCCTGACCCGCATCGTCAAGCTCGACCCCAATAACCTGGAGGAGCACCTGGAGCTCGCCGAGTTGGCCAGCCGCTCGCGTCAAACCAAAGTTGCCATGCCGGCGCTTCTCCGCGCCGCGCAACTCGCCCGTCGCGCTGGGGATGAGAGCCGTTGGGAAAAGCTCGTTGACGAGGCGCATGCGCTCGATCCGACCAATGAAGTTGCCTCCATCGCCGCCACGGAGCTCTACTTGAAGCGCGGAAACGCCGCCGAAGCCACAAAACTGATTGCGCCGGTGCTGGCGAAAAGACCCGATGATCTGGAAGTGGTGGAGTTGGCCTGCAATGGTTTTCTTGGGGATGGTAAGTACGCCCAGGCGCAGCCGTTATGTTGGAAGCTCTATAAGGCCAAACCCGAGCGCGTTGATCTTGTTCTGAAGCTTATGAATGGCCTGATTCAGAGCGGGGCTATCGAGCAAGTGTTGGGATCGGTGAACGAACTCAAAGACCGCCTTTTCCAGCAGGGCAAGCGGAACGAATTCCTGAAAATCATGGAGAAGGTGTACGAGGCGGACGAGTCGAAGCTGGAAGTCCTGGAAGCCCTCAGCAACCTTTACAACGAAATGAACAACGAGGACGGGCTGCGGCGTTCTCTCTCGCGCCTGTTCAATCTCTATCTGGCCAGCGAAAACTACCGTAAGGCAGGAGACACGCTGGAACGAATTCTGGACGTCGACCCGTACGGCGAGGGCCACTACGATCGGTTGGTGAATCTGGAAGGACACATCGACTCGATCTGGTACAAGAATATCCTCGCGCGCATGCAACCCCCTTCTTCTGGGCGGACGTCACCGGCCACGAGCGCGGCGGCCGCGGCGGTGGAAAAAGCCGAATCCTTGGAAGACCTCCTCGTCGAGGGGGAGATGTACCACCAATATCAACTGTCCGCCAAGCTGGAAGAGGCGCTGGAGAAGATCGATCGCCTTTTCCCCGGTGCGGACGAGAGGAACCAAAGGGTCCGCGAACTCTATGATGCAGCGGGATACAAGCCCAAGTTCAAAGCGCCCGCTGCCGCCGCTGCGACAGGTCTCCGGGCAGATGCCACTTCCCCTGGCCAACCTCTTGACGACCTGCGGAAAATTTCCGAAATCACCGCCAATATTTATCGCGAATCAACTCCGCAAGGAGTGCTCCAGGTCGCTGTCAATGAAATCGGCCGGGCGATAAACGCCAGCCGCTGCTGGGGAGCGGTGGGGACGCCGGACCGGCCTCCCGTGCTCACCGCGGAATATTGTTCGCCGCTGGCTTCGCCCTCTGACCCGGCGGCCGCGATGAAGCTTTTTGCTTTCCTCATGGCACAGGCCACCTCCAGCCCCGACGGGTGGTCGCTCGAGAACGTTGCCCAAGCGCCTTTGTTCTCTGCGGTCAATACGGAAATTCAGAAATTGGGAATTCGCGCGCTGCAGGCGTCGCCCCTGATCGACAAAGACGCGGCCACGGGAGTGTTGCTTTTGGAACAGTGCGAGGCGCCACGTGCCTGGTCACCCGGTGAAAGCTTGCTGCTCAAAGCCATCACCACACAAGTGGTCATCGCCATAAACAACACCAAGTTGCGACGGCTTGTGCGCTCCCTCGCTGGCACCGATCCCGAGACTGGCCTGCTTCCGCGTAGCGCGTATTTGGAGTGTTTGCTTTCCGAAGCCGGGCGCTCCAAAGATCAGTCACAGCCGCTTTCGGTGTGCCTGCTGGAGCCGGAAAACCCCCATGCGCTGATGAAGGTATTGGGCGATGCCGGCGTGCAGCGCTTCGTGCTGCAAGTCGGCAAGGCCCTAACTCCCGCCCTACGCCAGAACGACATTTCCATTCGTTACAGTCCGCTTTCGGTCGTCGTAGTGTTTCCGGACACTGCCTTGCCGCAGGCAGGGCTGGCGGTGGAGAAGGTGCGCCGCGCGCTGGCGCAAGTCCGAGTGAATGGCGCGGAGGCCACCAATTTCTGCGCGGCGGTTTGCGACGTCCCCCTGGGACCGAGCTTTGATGCGGTGGATGGTATCACCGAGGTGATCAACCGACTGGAAGTCTCCCTGGACCGCGCGCACAAGGAAGGCGGGAAACGCATTCTGATTTCCAAGTTCTCCGGTTGATTTCTCCTCAAGATCTCAAGTCCGATGCGCGGTTATGTAGGCCCCCCGCCCAAGCGCTTTGGGAAAAAGCCTCGCGAGGAGATGTGGCTCACTCGCAGTCCCTCGATTGATGTCGTGCTCGTCATTCAGTTCGGTCCCCAGGCTGTGGCTTTTCTACAGTCTTCTCCTGCGCGATAAACTCGCGGACTACTTTCGTGACAGCGGGGACAGCCCTTGATTGGAACGCTTCCTGCTGCGGCCAGCACGCCCTGAGTCGAATCGAAAAACAGCGCGCAGCGGCAGGAGAGGAATTTATGCCCTTCGAAACGCTGCTCTACGACAAGCGAAATGCCATCGGCTACGTTACGATTAACCGTCCGGAGAAGCTGAATGCCCTGAACCGCAAGGTGATGGAGGAATTGTTCGACTGCTTCCAGGCTCTTCAAAAGGATGAAGAGGTGCGCGTGGTGATTCTCAACGGGAGCGGGGAGAAAGCCTTTGTGGCGGGAGCTGACATTAACGAACTGGCCCTGCAAACCCCTGTGGAGGCAAGGGAGACTTCCCAGTTCGGACAGCAGGTGTTCAATTTGATCGAAAACCTTGGCAAACCGGTGATCGCGGCGATTAACGGTTTCGCGCTGGGGGGAGGTTGCGAATTGGCTATGGCGTGCACTCTGCGCATAGCCGCAGAAACTGCTCGCTTGGGGCAACCGGAGGTCAAACTCGGACTCATCCCGGGGTATGCCGGATCGCAGCGGCTTCCCCGCCTGGTGGGAAAGTGCCGGGCGCTGGAGTTGATTTTGACCGGCGAGCCCGTGACCGCGCCGGAAGCCCATCGGATAGGGTTGGTAAACCAGGTTGTGCCGGCGGCAGAATTGCTGGTGGCTGCAGAAAAATTGGCCCAGAAAATCATTGCCAACGCCCCGCTCGCTATACGGTTTGCGCTGGAAGCGGTCAATCATGGAATGGAAATGCCCGCGGCTGAAGGACAGTTCCTGGAGGCAACGCTCTTTGGGCTTTGCTGCACCACCGCCGACATGAAGGAAGGAACCCGCGCGTTTCTGGAAAAAAGGCCGCCGAAATTCACAGGTCATTAGACAATGCCTTCCAGAAGAAAATCTCGGGAATACGCAATGCAAATGCTCTACCAGTGGGAGCTGGGGGGCAACACGCCGGAGCAGGTTGGCGCTTCTTTTTTCCTCGATCGCAAGGCTGACAGCGAAGTGGAAAGTTTCGCCCGGGAGCTCTTTCAGGGGGCAGTGGACAACATCGAAAGACTTGACCAGTTGATCCGCAAGCATGCGGCAAATTGGCGGCTGGAACGCATGGCGGCCGTCGATCGCAGCATTCTTCGCGTGGCCGTTTACGAATTGCTCCACTGCCCGGAGACTCCGCCCCATGCCGTGATCAACGAGGCACTCGAAATCGCGCGCCGCTTTTCCGGCGATGGTTCCGTTGAGTTCGTCAATGGCATCCTGGACACCATTCTGAAAAAACTTCCCGCCCGCGAAACCAAATCCTGAAACCAATCTCCGGGCCCTCACTTCTCTTCCTCGTCCGGCACGCCAAGCTTGGCCAGGCGGTAGCGCAGGGCGTTGCGCGACAGGCCGAGCAGGCGGGCTGCCTGGCTTTTATTGCCGTTGGCGCGGCGCAGGGCCTCGCGAATGATTTCGTCTTCGAATTGTTCCAGGGTCATGCCGGCGGGCGGGAAGGGGGTCGAATTGGTCACGGCAGAGGCAGAGGAACTCGAGGGTGAAACATCCAAGCGGATATCCGCGACATCGATCACGGTGCCCGTGGAGAGAGCCACGCCGCGCTCGATGATGTTTTCAAGTTCACGCACGTTGCCGGGCCAGTGGAAGTCCATCAGGAGCTTTAGCGCGGGGGGGGTAATGCCGGTTAGGGGTTTGCCGGACTCGCGGGCGAAGCGGGCGATGAAATAGTCGACGAGGTAGGGAATCTCTTCCTTGCGCTCGCGCAAGGGCGGGATGCTGATGGGCACGACGTTCAGCCGGTAATAGAGGTCCTGGCGAAAAGTCCCCTGCTCCAGGGCCGCGCGCAGGTCCTGATTGGTGGCGGCGAGGACGCGGACATCCACCTTGAGGGTTTTGGTTCCGCCCAGCCGTTCGAATTGGCGGTCCTGTAAGACATGGAGCAGCTTCACTTGGATCGAACCCGGGACATCACCGATCTCGTCGAGAAAGATCGTGCCTTTGTCCGCGAGCTCGAACCGGCCCGGCTTGGTGGCGTTAGCGCCCGTAAATGCGCCCTTCTCATAACCGAACAGTTCGCTTTCCAGCAGGTTCTCTGGAATCGCCGTGCAGTTGACCTTAATGAAAGCCTCCGCAGCGCGCCGGGAGTGCTCGTGGATGGCGCGCGCGATCAGGTCCTTGCCCACACCGCTTTCCCCGCCCAGCAACACGGTGGAATTCGTGGGGGCAACCCGCTCCACCGTCGCCAATACTTCCTGCATTTTCGGGCTGTAGGCAACAATGTTCCGAAACTGGTAACGCTGGCCCAGCGCTTCACGCAGCGACCGGTTCTCCTCGCGCAGGCGATGAACGTCCAACTCCTTGCGGAGGATGAGCTTGATTTCCTCCATACCAAAGGGCTTCAGCACATAGTCGCTGGCGCCCGCCTTCATGGCCTCCACCGCTGTCTCCACGGTGCCAAACGCCGTCATCACCACGACCGGCAAGGTGGCGTTGGTGCGTTTCACGGCTTGCAAGAACTCCAGGCCATTTATCCCGGGCAGCTTGAGGTCGGTCACAATCAGATCGACCCTCTCTTGCCGCAGGATGTTCAGCCCGGCCTCGGCGTCGGCCGCCGTCAAGACGGTGTAACCTTCCTCAGCAAGATTCAGCTCGAGCAGACGCCGCATTTTTGCTTCGTCTTCAACAATGAGGAGAGTGGGCATGGTGGCAGTTGAAAGTGGCTAGTGGTTAGTGGATAGTGGCCGGCCACAAACTACCGCCATTCGTGGCAGGCGGGATTGGTTGGGCAACTGACCACCAAGCACTAACCACTAGCCACTGCGTTTACTGTATCTCCCCCCCATATATCTTCATGATCGTCTCCAGGAATTTCAGCGCGTGTTCCTTGGGACGCTGGAAGGAGTTGCGGCCGATGATCGAGCCGAACCCGCCGCCATCGCGGATGGCGCGGGCTTCATCGAACACCGCTTCGTCGCTGTCTTTCTTGGGGCCGCCGGAAAAAATCACGATGCGATGGCCGTCGAAGGTGGCTTGCACCACATGCCGGACGCGTTCGGCCAGCGTGGCGCGTGGCACATTCGCCTTCTCGTAGGCCTTCTTGGCCTCGGGTTGCTCGATGAATTCCGTGGGCAGCTTCACCTTGATCACGTGCGCGCCCAATTCCGCGGCAATGTGGGCGGCGTAAGCGGCCACATCCAGCGCCGTTTCGCCCTCCTTGGAGAGGCTTGAGCCCCTCGGGTACGACCAAACCACTACGGCCAACCCACAGGCTTTCGCTTCCTCCGCCGCCTCACGCAGTTGTTCGTACATGGTCTGGGCGTGCGCGGAGCCCGGATAAATCGTAAAGCCGATGGCCACGCAGCCCAGGCGCAAGGCATCGCCCACCCCGGCGGTCACGGCGGGAATCGGATCCTTCTCGTCGTGCAACACGTCGTGATTGTTCATTTTCAGGATCAGGGGGATTTCACCCGCGTGCCGGGCGGCCGCGGACTCAATAAAGCCCAAGGGCGCCGCGTAAGCGTTGCAGCCCGCCGCCAGCGCCAACTCGAAGTGATAGTTGGGATCGTATCCGGCCGGGTTCGGAGCGAAACTCCGCGCCGGCCCGTGCTCAAAGCCCTGGTCCACGGGCAGAATCACGAATTTACCAGTGCCCCCCAGCCTCCCCGCATTGAGTAATCGCGCCAAGTTGGTCTTGACGCCGGGATTCGCACTTTCGTACCAGCTCAGAATCTCCCGGACCCGGCTGGTGTTGCCTTTTGTGTACGCACCCGGAGTTGCCACCGTTGTTCCCGCAGCCATATCGCCTCCAGCGTTAGATTGCTATCGCGAGCGTCCAGCCACTGATTATCAGTTCGGGCCGGAAGCCGCGCAAGTAGAAATTTGACCCAAGGGATCGGTTCATCGGTTCATCCAAAACTAACCTCGCGATCAGACGATGGATCGATGAGCCGATGAACCGATTTTATGCAATATCTCCTTTTTTTTCAACGGCTCATCGTTAATATTAGGCAACTCATGTGTTTTCATCAAAGCCTGAGGATCGATTTTATTTCTCCTTTGTTTTCAATAAACTCTGAGGTTCATCCTTCATTTTTAACATCTTTTTGTATCGGCGCCTCCTTCCTCAAGGGCATCAATCTAACTTCCTTACTTTCAAATACTTGAATCTTTGCTGGCGCCATCGCATTTCCCCCAAATCACTACTAACTAACTTTCTTTTCATGAATATGGTCGCCTTACGTGCTGCTTTCGTCAGCTTCCGCCTCGCCGGGCTGGCCTTTGATCATTAGGAAGATTCTTGTAAGCCGCCACAATCGGCGTAGGCTGGAATCTTCAAATCTTTGCATGAGCAGGGCATTTTCGTCCCGAGGCGCCATGAGCGCGGCGATGTTCTCGGCTGACTCGATCTTATCGAATTCATCCTGGAGCAGATATTCCTGCGCACCGTAGGGCCTAGTCACCTCCTCCAGCGCGGCATCAAGCTTCTGGCGCGCTGCTTCTCTTTCCTGCCACTGGGGCGTCGAAGGCGTAGGCACGGGGTCGCCGTCTAGCCTTGTCGGCCCCGGCGCCTTCGCTGCCGCTTCCCCGTAGGAGCGCAGAAGCGGGAAGAGTTTTCGGACGTCGTCCGGCGGGGTGGCCCCGAAAGCCTTCACTTGGGCCTCGATTTCCCCGGGCAGGGGGGTGGAATCGTCGCGGTTGAGCATCCGGGCAATGACACACAGGGGCTCGTAAATACCATGAATTTCCAGCATCCTGGGGGCGGCGATCAATTGTTCCATTTGCAACCCTTTGCGCACGCGCTTCACGGCCAGGCCGTCCTGAATGCATTCGGCGCGCTCCATCCGCCACAGGGCCCGGCCCATCTGCCCGACCACGGCGGTTTCCAAACCTGGGCGGGGGCGCAAATCCTCCACCAGCGATCGCAGCCGGGCCGCGTATTTCTTCGGGTCCTCCCCCAGCGCGATCATCGCTTCGTCCCGCGCCTGAGAATAGAACCCATGGATTAACTTGGCCGCGGCGGACTTGGCTTTGCCCGCGGACGTCACCGGCCCCCGCGATTTGCGGCCATTCCGTTGACTCCGGGCCAAAGTCTTTTCCGTCGTTCGGCGTTTTGCGGTTAATGACATGTAAACCTCCGAAGGGCAGTGGGGGGTGCACAGTGGTCGGTCAGCGTGCTGGAGTCAGGAGTCAGAAGTCAGGAGTCAGGAGTCAGCATACTGCCTACTGCCTTGTACCTACTGCCTACTGTTCTGCTATGGTTTGCGCCGACCTCTTGAATAGGTCCGCGGCCTTGCACGTCAGCCAGCAGGGACTGGCCTGAGGAATAAGTATATCACCCCTTTTTGATTTGTCAAGCACAAAATGAGGCTACATTAAAAAACCTACAATTTTGACAAAAAGCGGTGAACAGCATCTGGACAAACAATCCAGACAAATGATCCAGACCATTTCACTGGACAAATTCTCTAGTCAAATAATCTGGACATATCCCCAAGGGCGGTGTCGGGGCGATTGGCGAAGGAACTTGCCCAAATTTGCCTTGGCCGAGATTCAACACGAACATCCATCCGCCCTTGTTCCCCGGAGGGGTCTGTGTGAAAACCGTAGCACGGCCATCCTGGCCGTGATCGACACGGGCAGGAGAAGCTGGGAAAAAATCAAAAAATGCCTTGACTAGCGGTATGGCTATGATACACTCCCTCCGACGTTGCCGGAGGGAGGTCCAGCATGGGTTACCAGTCCACGGTGCAGG
>JBEKNU010000035.1:0-34413 GCA_049522495.1 Terriglobia bacterium | reverse complement strand
CCGTTGCCTGCCTGGGCACGAGCGCGACGAACGTGACCTTTACACCGACAAGCCTTCTCGCCGCCAATGCCGCTTATACGGCCACGCTGACCACGGGGATAGCGACCCCGCAAGGCCAAGCGCTGCTCAGCAACTATACATGGAGCTTTACGACCGCGGCTGCTCCCGCCGTAACTTCCACCATCCCCGCCAATGGCGCAACCGGCGTGCCGATCAATCGGGTCCTCACGGCAATCTTCAATCAGGCGATGAGCTGTGCTACGGTCGCCACATCCTTCACCCTGGCAGGACCTGGCGGAAACGTGTCAGGAACAGTCGGCTGCGCCGGCGCGAGCGCGACGAGCGCGACATTTACACCGACAAGCCTTCTCGCCTCCAATGCCGCTTACACGGCCACGATTTCCAGCGGGGCGACGAATGTGGCAGGCGCACCACTGGCGACCAACTATGTGTGGACCTTTGCAACCGAACTTACTCCTACCGTGACATCCACCAACCCCACAAATCTCGCCACCGGCGTGCCGGTCAATCAGGTCCTCACCGCAACTCTCAGTGAGCAGATGCAATGTTCAACGATCACCGCGTTAACCTTTACCGTGACAGCACCAGGACCTGTTAGCGTGCCAGGCATAGTCGCCTGCGCCGGCACGAGCGCGACCTTTACGCCCACAAGCCTTCTCACCGGCTCTACCACATACACGGCCACGATTACCAACGGGGCGACAAATGTGGCAGGGGCGCCACTGGCGAGCAACTATGTGTGGAGCTTTGCAACCGTGGGAGGACTTACCGTGACTCTTACCATCCCCCCCAATGGCGCAACCGGCGTGCCTATCGATCAGGCGCTCTCGGCAGCCTTCAGTCAGGCGGTGAATTGTGCAACCATCACGACGTCAACGTTTACTCTGACCGGACCTGGTGGGGCCATAGGAGGAACGATCACGTCCTGCGCAGGCTCAACGGCCACCTTTACACCCTCAGCCGATCTCGCCATCAACACCACCTACACTGCCACGCTTACAACCGGGGTACAGGAACCCGGCGGCACCGCACTGGCGATCCCCTATGTATGGACCTTTAAGACCGGTGCGACCCCCAGCACCACGCCACCCATGGTGACTGCCGTAACCCCTCTCAATGGCGCAACCGGTGTTGCCCTCAACACAACCCTCACGGCGATGTTCGACGAGGCGATGGACCCAACAACGATGAATGGGTCAACATTTACGCTGGCTTCAGGATGCGCCCCTGCCGCAACCACCCCGGTAACCGGGGCAGTCACCTACAATCCTATAAACAACATCATCACGCTTACGCCCGGGAGTAATCTGGCGCCCCTGACTTGCTTTACGGCCACCGTTAGCACCGGGGCCGAAAGCTTGGCAGACATTGCCATGGTAGCTCCCTTTGTATGGACGTTTACAACCGGTGCGGCCGCAGACACCACCCCGCCCACGGTGATTTCCACAAGCCCGGCGAATCTTGCCATCGATGTACCTCTCAACCAGTTGATCAGCGCAACTTTCAGTAAAGAGATGAACGATAATACTATCAACACAACAACCTTTACCCTGTTCCAGGGGGCAACGCCTATACCCGGCACCGTGTCCTATATTGCGGGTAGCGACACTGCCATCTTTACCCCCACCAGCGATCTCACCGCCGATACCGTTTACACGGCCACGATTACCACCGGGGTATCCGACCTGGCGGGCAATTTCCTGGTAAATGCCTATGTTTGGAGCTTTACGACGGCCGCAGCCCCCCTCGTCGTCTCGCCCACCGTGGTTTCCACGAACCCTACGGGCAACGCGGTGTGTCTCAACGCAGCCATCAACGCAACCTTCAGTACGGTAATGGACCCTGCAACGATCAACACCGCGACCTTCTATGTGACTGCCGGCGGTGTGCCCGTAACCGGAACAATCTCCTTTACCAATGGCACCACCGGCACAATCGCCACCTTCACACCCTTGAACCTTCTCACCGTCAGCACCACATACATGGTCACGATCACGACCGGGGTCACCGACCTGGCAGGCAATCCACTGTTAGTTGACGATGTATGGAGCTTCACCACCGTGGCGACGGCATGTTTAGCGCCCGTACCCCTGGGAGCGGCGACGCCCTTCGGGGCCTTTGCAGGTGGGGCCGGAATGACCAACCAGGGGATTCTCACCGTGATTAACGGGGATATCGGGACCACGGGTGCTTCCCAAACAATGACGGGATTCAACGATCTTACCCAGCCGTACATCCAGTTTTCCGCAGGCTGTATCTATACCGAAACTACGCTGAACGTGGGAACCGTCAACGGCGGGATATTTACCGCCCCCGGTACCACGCAGCCCTCGGCTTCGTGTCCCAATGAAGGAACTCCTGCCACCAACGCGGTCGCAACCGAGGCTGCCGCCGATGCGCTTACGGCGTATAACGCCCTCCTTCCCGTAAATTTGCCAGCAGGTGCAGCATGCCCAGGCTCCGGCAATGGCGCCGGGCTCATCCTCGCTCCGGGCGTCTATACCTGCGCCACAACCTTCTTGATATCGGGAGGGGATCTCACGCTCGACGCCGGAAACAATGCCAATGCTGTCTGGGTCTTCCAGGTGGGAAGCGCACTCACCGTGGGTGACGCACTCCCTCGCAACGTGCTCCTGATCAACGGCGCCAGCGCGGCCAACGTTTTTTGGCAGGTCGGCAGTGAGGCGGTTATTAACTATGCGGGGGGCGGCACGATGTCGGGAACCATCATCGCTAGTCAAGGAGTCACATTATCGAGCCCCGCCAACAGCACGAATCCCACGCTTACCGTGCTGAACGGGAGAGCGTTGGGTCTAGGCGCAGCGGTCACCATGGTGAACACCGTCATTAACGTGCCAGGACAGTAGGGTGAGAGGGAAGACCCACGGATGAGACCGCCTTCCAGGGCGGTCTCATCCCCCCGTAAGAACATGCGCGTTGGGTCTGAAGCATGGTGAGAACGCCCTTCCCGGAAAATAGGGCGACTGCGTCTTGAAAGCGGACCAGACTCCTATGCACCTGGCATCAGTAACGAGTCGCCGAGGGTTTAGGAACCGCTCGGCCATTATACGGCCAAGTGGATTGTTTCGGTGCGCCCGGACTTCCGTGCAGAATCTTGGATTAACCCTGCCCGATCATTGGTAAACCGTTGGTGACGGAGATTGTCCCGGTGGCTGCGGATTTCCGGCTCGATTTCTTCGGACACCAACCGGCAGAGTGCATCCCGGTCGCTACGGAGAGGTTCCAGGCAGGGTTTCGCTTCCCTCGGTCCGACCCCGATCCTGCAAACAGCGATGAGTACCACGCAATCTTGGCGCGTGGGAAGCTCACTTGTACAGGAGTCGAACGGTCTCAATTGCATACTTGCCGACCTGGATGTCTATGCTTCCGTCCGCCTTGACCCGAATTGGCTTCTGATCCTCTTCGAGGATATCCGTCGACGTGGCGCCCACGAGGTCCTTCGGACCTCGGATGGTCACTCGCGTGTCCCGGCCGTCGGTTTCATAACAGCGCAGCAGCAGGCCGCGTCCATCTTCCGCTTTCTTGAGAATGGTGACCACCACATTTGCGGCGGACACATCGAGAAAGCTCTGTTGATCCGGAAGATCGCCGGTTGTCGTTTGACCCCGCCTCACCAGCAGTGGAGAATTGTGGGCCCAACCCAGTCGAACGGCTTCATGCGGCACCAGCGGTCCCCGGTGTGTTTGCAGGGCGAAGCGATAGGCATGCGGCCCCGGCTGTGTGAAATACAGGTCGCGGTCACCGCAACTGAACACACTCCTCAGGAGGATCGGCTGGATGACAAAATCCGTCTTGAGCAGCATGGGATCTTGCAGGGCGATGCGGTCAAAAGAACGGTACATGCCATTGTAATAGATCGAGAAAAGGGTCGGCTCTGACTCGCCCTTAATCGTTCGCGCATCATGGAAACGCGAGTCCGTGCGGTCTTTGACGTCAAACGGCGTGACTTCCGTAGCCAGCGTAACTCCAATCTGCTCATTGGAAAGATCCACCCAGTTGTTCGCGGCCCGAACCGTAGGATGGCAGGCCATCGCCTGCGAACTCTCCTTCCCGTACTGCACTGAGCCAAACGGCACCTCGTACGTGAGGTTCCCCCGCTCGATGCTGAAAGGAAAGGTGGTGTTTACCTGGATTTCCTTCTGACCGTCCCAAACCAGAATCGTTTTGAGATCGATTCGCGGCAGGGTTCTATAGATCGATATCTCCTGTACCCGGGTCGAATTCAAAAGGCTACCTTTGACTTGGATGGTGGCGCGAACCGGACCGGACTCGGTGACGGTGACGGATGCCGGTTTCTCGTTCATGCGCCACCAGCGGCCGGTGAATTCCTCGGCCTCGTCGACGCCGAGATTCTGCAGGGCGATCAATTCATTCGCCTGGTATTTTCCGGTGTTGAGTATTTCGCGCCCGGTATTCTTGTCAAAAATGCCGGTGATTCCCCCGGAGTTTCCATCCAGACTTGTTCGGTAAAATTGATTTTCCAGGCTCGTGGCATTTGCGCGAAGAGAATTCGCAACCTGGTTTTTTCCGGCGGCAAGATAATAGGTTGCGTACCCAAGCGAAGGAACGCTTGCTTCAAATACGATCTGGGCCCGCGCGATGCTGCCATCTGCATGGGTTGACTGTACGTTGACCTGCACCGGCAGTTCCTGGCCCTCCGCATCAAGCAGGCGCAGCGCGCGCGTTCCGGTTTTGTCCACAGACATGACGTAATCCACCACGTCGGTGCGCGGCCAGCTCAGTTGATTGAAAACCACGAGCGGAATCCCCTGGTCGCGGCACCGTATATGTGAAATCAGCGCATCAAGGCTGCCGGACAGAAGTTCGTCGGCCACACGGTGGCTGTCACGGGCCCTGGCAAGTTTCACGGCGTCGCTGATGATTCCGTTGTGGCCGCCCCAGTTGTGCTCGTGTACCAGAAGTTTTCCCTGCCAGACGCTGTTGATGGCCGAGCGCGGATAATCGTATCCGGCCATGAGCACACTGTTGATGGCCGACACCTTTTCCGCCGCGGTCACCAGTTGCTCCGTATGACGGGTGAGCATGAACGCGTCGTTCTCCACGGACTGGGTTCCGTCCCACCAGGAGGGTATTTCCCCAGCCACGGTCCGGATTTCGCCGTTTCCGCTTCTGAGCTCGTTCTCGACAGCCTGGAAGTATTCGTTCACGGAGGCCAGCTTCACTTTGGGAACATCGTGCCGCGCGTTCCAGTTGCAGGCATTAATGCGCACCGCCTCGTCCGGGATGCTGCAATCGGAACCATCGGCCATCAGGAGAACCGGTGGAAGCATCCACTTCTTTATTTGTGCAACCTCTTTCTCGACAAAGCTCTGGAGCCCCGCTTCCGCCACCGGGTAGTTTTGCGTGCGCAGGCGGTCCCCCGCCCCGTAGCTCTCAGGGCAGTGCGCCACCATCACCTGCGAGCCATCCGGAGCGGCCCAGCGAAAGACCGCGGGACCGGCATACCCGGACACGTTCAGGTTGTTCTCCGGCCGCACCAGAACCTTCCAGATCACGAAGTTCCTGATCCCCGCCTTGGCCAAGATCTGAGGCATCTGGAGAGTGTGCCCGGGCTCATCAACATTCCAGGCAAATTCGGTATTCAACCCGAACCTTTCGCGCAGCCAGCGCTTGCCGAAGTACAAATTCCTGACCAGGCCCTCTCCGCCCAGAAGCAGTTCGCTGGGTCCGATATAGAACCCTCCGCATCCGAGGATGTCTCGGTGCAGCAAATCCCTGACGGTTGCCTCCTGCGCAGGATTTCGCTGCAGGAATTCCCGGAGTACATACGCATCCTCTTCCGAGAATTTGAAGTCAGGCGACTTCTCCAATATGGCGATCGATTTGGCGACTGCCTGCACATTGAGGTTGGTGCAGACTTCCGGCGTATCCGGCCAGGACAAATCCGCATGCGAATGAGGAACGATGAGCACCTTAAGATTGAAGTTTGAGTTCTGTTTCAGCAAACCATGCAAGCCTTCTTCCGCGGCCGCGAGCGAGCGGACAAACTGCTCGGTATTGCCCGACCGCATCGAGTTCAGGTCAAGGGTCTTCGTAACGTTCAGGATCTGCCCGTCTGATTTCCCTCCCGCATCCTCGAGGAGCGCGCCCGCAATCCCGAGGTCGCCGAGAAAGTTGTGCACTCGCCCGGCCAAAGCATCGCCTTCCAGCTCCAGCCTCGAATTCTTCAGCAACGTGGCAGCATTGCCGTGTTTGTATGCCTTGATGGCGATCGAGACCACTTCACCGGGCGTGGCGTTTGGCGACAAAGGAACTCTCTGGCTTTCGTCTTGCAGTGGCCTGCCAGTTGCGCTGAAGTGTTTCACGCATGCGCCGTTTACATAAATGTCGCCGGCTGGCCACAAATCTACGACCAGGCTTATTTTTCTGCCTTGCGTTCTCGTCCCGTAAAGGACGGGAGGGATTGCGACGCGGGTCCTGTACCAGCAGATCGCGTCTTGGCGCGAAGACAAAGACCTCCACCGGGCGTCGTCGTTCGGGACGACTTGCCACCCGGAGTCATCCAACTTCGGATCCGCGCCGTTCGGGATGTCCTGTATGCGGAATTTCCAGTCGGCGACACTTTCGTTGCTGGCGGCTTGTACCTGTTTTACGAATTCGCTCGTGTTGTCCATGGCATCGACTGACCGCAAGCACATGAGCGCAACGGCCGGCAGGAGCAGCTTTGCAAACAGAGAAGTTCCGTTTTTGGTCTTCATTCAACCCTCCAGAACCAGCCTGGTCAACTCGTTGATCGAATCGAAGCGATAAAAAGCCGCGGAGTCTCTGAAAAGCGAGACTGTACACTTGTATCTTACATTTGCCGTCGATTTCGGGTGTAGAACATTGCCTACCCTGCTCCCGCACTATCAGGTCTGGTGGTTGGCGTGAGGTGGTAGGATTACGCGTGCGTAATTGACCTGCAACACGACCACTGTTGCATAGCGCGGCCTGGCGGCCGCAACCAAGTAATTATGGGCTGGTGAAGGGACCCCTCACCCGGCGGCGCATGGCCGCCACCCTCTCCCCTCGGAAAGGGCGGTTTAATTTCCTACCTTCTCCCGCAGGGAGGAAAGCTCGCCTTCCGTTTCTCCGACCTCCAGGAACTTCCACCAACTGGCCTCGGACCAGAAAACAAGGTGCCTGTCCCCGGGGTTCCTCAGGGTTTCCTCAGACAATGTCCCACGGCTTGCGCAAGGGCCGATCCATCATCTTGGAAGCCCGTTTGTCACCCACGATCATTTCGTTCACCGGATCCCACTTGATTCTCCTTCCCGTTCGGACGGCGATGTTGGAAAGGTGGCTGATCAAGTCGGACCTCACGGCGGAGTCAATCGGGCTGGAGGGATCGGCTTGCTTCTTGACGGCATCCAGGAAATTCCGGGCGTGGCCGGTTTCCATAGTGGAAAATCTGCTCGGTGGTCCGAAGCCGGCGGTCAGGGATGCTGGTTCGGACTTGATATCATGGCGGCCGATCATGATCCAGCCGTCGGCCCCCACGAACTTCGTCGAGTCCGGGCCGGTCTTGAACGTCAGGGTCATGCCGTTCTGATACTTGCCGCGGACCTCCCAATACATGACCGTGTTGTACAAACCTTCCGCCGGAATCAGCCCGGTTCCTTCATATTCCACGGGAACCATGGGTGTGGGGAGTCCCCAGTCCAGCACGTCGAGGGGATGGGCGCCCCACCCGCCCAGGAAGCCGATACTGTAATCATAAATATGGTAGTGGCCCGGGCGCAGGCAACGGTCGTCGTTGTAAGGCCGTTCCGGGGCAGGTCCCTGCCACATCTCGTAGTCGAATCCCTCGGGCACCGGCATCGAAGCGGTCGAACCCCCCGGCGCTCCCGTGGGCGATATAACCTCCACCTCTCGGATGTTGCCGATGCGTCCGCTGCGAACCAACTCGCAACCGAAGCGCACGTGCGCCCCATCCCTTTGCTGCGTGCCGTACTGGAACACTCGTTTCGTTTGCTGGATAACCGTTCGGGCCAGGAAATCCTGCTGGATCGAAGGGCTCAGCGGCTTCTCCACGTAGACGTCTTTGCCTGCGCGCGCGGCGGCGACCAGGATCGGCACGTGCCAGTGATCCGGTGTGGCAATGCAAACGGCATCGATGTCCGCGCGGTGCAGCAGGTCGCGGAAATCGGCAATCATCGTCACACCCTTGTATGTCGCGGAGCCGGATTTCCCGGCATAGAAGTCGTGGATCTGTTTTGCGCGCTGTTCGCGGCGCCCGCGGAATGTGTCGCAAACCGCCACGCATTGGCAATCGTCCTGCTGCAGGAAGTTCTTGATCAGTCCGTCGCCCCCGCGGATCCCCGTCCCAATGAAGCCCACGGTGATGCGGTCGCTTGCGGCTGCCGTATGGGCATTCCCGAGAGCGGCCGTGGTGATTACATAAGGCGCCGCTGCGGCGACAGTTTTTATAAAGTTTCGGCGATTCATTGACTCCTCCTGGCCAGCGGAGTGTATCATGCCACTTGGCAATTTAAAGAAGGATAACGCGCCCGGAAACTATGGACCACCTTGCTTGATCCGCAATCTATCGCAGGGCTGCGCTCGCCCTGCGCCAGCCCGCCTGATTCCCCGTGATAAGTGCTGTTGTGGCATAATCGGCCAGACGAAGGTGCGCTATGAAATGGGTGCTCTGGTTTGACTTTCCGCTTCTTCTGGGAATTGCGGCAGCCATCGTGCTGAACGCCTGGGCATGGGATGCGCGGCACGTGATCGGTATGGCCATGTTCGCAATCGGATTCTCACTATGGTTTACGGCGCGGCTCCAGCTTGGCAAGTCGTTTGCCGTCGTTCCCAAAGCCCAAGCGCTGGTGACCAAAGGTCTCTATTCGAGATTTCGCAATCCCATATATCTCTTCGGCGGCTTGGCCTACGCCGGCCTGTTTATCGCCTGGGGCAAGGTCATACCCTTGATCGTCTTTTTTCTCCTCTATCCGTCTTACCAATTCCTGCGAGCCAAGAAAGAGGCGGAGATCCTCGAAAAGGCGTTTGGGGATGAGTATCGCCGATATAAGGCGAGCACGTGGCTGTGAGAGCCCGTGTTGGCGCTTGCTCGTACCCGTCGCGAATCGCCAGGCGCAGGAACTCGGGGTCCTCCTCTGCCATCCGACCGCACGCCTTGGATTGCGCAGAGCAAGGCTCTGCGGCCTTGAATTCGCAGAGCTTTGCTCTGCGCAATCCGAATCCACAATCCGAATCGACACGCAGAAGTTTCAGCAAGGGTGCTTGTCCAACTGACCGGAAATGCCCGGCCACCGGTGGTGTAGCCCTTTACTTGCCTCCGCATTGTCTGGTGCAATTGGAGCAACGTAGGGCAGACCCCCGGTTTTGGGGTCTGCCCTACATCCTCAAAATCGTGATACATTTCGCCTGAAATTGATGCTCATGGAGGGCTTTATGGGTAAATACATCCGAATGGCATGGATGATCATTCCCCTAGCTGCACTGATTGTTCTCGCGCTTCAGCCCGCCGCTGCGGCAGACCAGGTGGTTTGGCAAATTGGAACCTTTGATAAATCATCGGCTGAATTCAATCATCACCCTGAGTTTTCGAACCCCCAGTACAACCCCGTTTTCACGGTGGGGAAAAGCGATCCCGCCGTGGACTGGCCCGGTACTCAGCCCGGGTCGTATAACCAAAACGAGGGAAGCCGGCCGCACCCCTTCACCATCGTCTTCAGCCTGCCGGGACAACCGAACGGGGAATACACACTAAATATCAGTCTCTTGATCCGGCCGCGCAATCCTGATCTATCCGTCTCCATCAACGGGAAGACCGGGCTCTTTTACACCAGGAATCAGGAGAGGAACGAGTACGGGATGCTTCTTGTTCCCCTCCCGGTGGCTGCCCTGCACGGCGGAGAGAACCGGCTGGTCCTGACCGCCATCGAAGGGCCGGATGCCGGTAAATACAGCACCGCATTAGCGTACGATGCCGTAAGCTTGACCCACCAAGCACAAAGCCTCCACCAAGCTCCCGGCGTGAGCGTGACGCCCACCATTTTTTATGTCGGCAAGCCGGACGAGTTGCGCGAAGTTATCGAAACCACCATCACCCTTGACGAAAAGGTGGGCAAGGGAGAGTGCACGCTGGCCGTCGGAAAGGAGAGCATCGAGCACACGCTCTCCTCCGAGCCGGATTTTGGCCAGCAACGCTTTGAATTGCAGGTTCCAGAATTCCAGCCCGCGACGCCCGCCGTGGTGACGGTAAAGCTCGATGGCAAGACGTTCAGAACTCCAGTCACGCTCGAGCCGCAGCGCAAGTGGACGATCTTCCTGGTGCCGCATGCGCACCTCGACATTGGATACACGGATTACCAGGCCCGCGTGGCCGAGGTCCAGAACCGCAACATTGACAAGTTGCTGGCAGAATTCGCCCAGCATCCGGAAATGCGGCTCTCGCTGGATGGCTCCTGGATCGTCAGCCAGTATCTCGCCTCGCGCACCGAAGCGGACAAGAAAGAATTTCTGAACCTGGCGCACGAGGGCAAGATCGGCGTACCCGCCCAATACGTCAACGAGTTGACCGGCTACGCCACGCTCGAGGAGTTAATCCGTTCGACTTCCTATTCGGAAGAGCTGCACCACCAATACGACATCCCCTTTGACTACGCCAACATCACCGATGTGCCATCCTACAGTTGGTCTTACGCCTCCGTACTGGACGCGGTGGGGATTCACTACTTTGCCGCCGGCTCCAATGGCCAGCGCGGAGCCATTCTGCCCTTCGGCCATTGGGACAACATCTCTCCCTACTGGTGGCAGGGGCCCGACGGAGGGAAAGTATTGATGGCGTACGTGCGAGGATACGCGTACCTGGGGTCCCTCTGCGACTTCCCCTTTAAGGCCTCCGCCTGTCGCCTCACCTTCCCTGGATTCCTTCACCCCTACAGCTCGCCCGACTATAAACCTGATGCCGTCCTCATGTTCGGAAGCCAGGCGGAGAACACCGACTTGGTTCCGGGCGAGCCGGAACTGGTGGCGGACTGGAACGCGCAGTACGCCTATCCCAAGATGGTTTTTGGGCGCTTCGCGGATTATTTCCGCTACATCGATGAGCACTTCGGGCCGTCGCTCCAAACCGTGGTGGGCGGCGGGGGCGACTACTGGGAAGATGACATGGGAACGGACGCCCTTTCCACCATCATCGATCGCGCCACGCAGCAGCAGGCGCCTTCGGCGGAAGAGCTTTCCACCCTGGTCACCTACTTCGACAAGAACTGGGCTGGGCCGGCCGGAACGATTCGTAAAATGTGGGCCAACCTCATCATGTACGCCGAGCACACGTTTTCGTGGGGAGGTAGTTACTCGCATCCCTTTCATGCACAGACGGTGAGGGAGCTGGAAGTGAAAAACCAATTCGCCCTCGACAGCCGAGCGGAAGCGCGCGCCGTGCTGGACCAATCGCTCGACGAGCTGCAATACCAGGTTCACATCGAGCCGCCCTTCCTGCTGGTTTTCAATTCATTGAATTGGCCCCGCAGCGGGGTGGTCGATCTCGACCTATTTGATAACCGGCTGATTACCGAATATCCCAGCAGCGCGCCGGTCCCCGTGGAAGTGGTGGGGCGCGATGATCCCAATTTTGCCCACGTGCGCTTCATGGCATACGATGTGCCCTCGATGGGGTACAAGTGCTATCGCATTGAAAAGACCACCGGCCCGCGCGGCACTCGCTCCCTGCCGCCTGCCGAGCCCGCGACTAACGTGGTGGAGAATCGGTTCTATCGGGTGGAGGTGGATCCCTCCACGGGAGTCATCAAGAGTGTTTTCGACAAAGAACTGCAACACGAGTTGGTGGACAAAGCCAGCCCTTACGGCCTTGACCAGTATCTTTACGTCGCGGGCGGCGATGAAGTCCGTCAAACACAAATCGTTTTCCCTGACTACAACGGAGCGGGCACGCCGCTGGCCAAGCTCACTATTAGCCCGGCACAGTCCGCGCACGTCAGCCGGGTGGTGAAGACATCCTACGGGCAGGTCATGACTCTCCAAGGCAGCGGCTTGCACGCCCCCACCCTCGAAACTCAGATTGTTCTTTTCGACGACGAAAAGAAAATTGAATTTATCAACCGGCTGCGCAAGGAAGCTGTGCAAAAGAAAGAGGCCGTGTACTTCGCTTTTCCTTTCGCCATTTCCGACCCGGCGTTCAGTTATGAAATCCAAAACGGCATACTCGATCCCGCGCATGATTTGATGAAGGGCGCGTGCTTGGAATGGTTCGCGGTCCAGCACTGGGTCAAGGTGGCGGGCAGCGGCGTGGCTGTGGGCCTGGTACCAGTCGATGCCCCACTCGTTTCGTTGGGCGACATCAACCGTGGCGTCTGGCCCCACGAATTCACGCCCAAAACCGCCGGGGTGTTTTCCTACGTGATGAACAACTACTGGTATACGAACACGCAGCAGATCCAAGAGGGGGATTACACCTTCCGGTAC
Source organism: Terriglobia bacterium (assembly GCA_049522495.1). GTDB lineage: Bacteria > Acidobacteriota > Terriglobia > UBA7540 > UBA7540 > Bog-366. The sequence goes on along the minus strand of JBEKNU010000035.1, from coordinate 21,918 downwards.
GTGCTGACCAGTGGGCGGGAACTGGCACCGGAATCACTGGCAAGCCTGGGCCGCGCGGCGATGACGCCGCTGGAAGTCGGCGAGGCCGTCGTAAACGACAAGTTTGGTAACCCGCCGACGCCACTTTCGCCCCAGCCCACCAGCTTCCTTTCCGTGGATAACCCGGACCTGGTGGTGGTGAATTGGAAAGTCGCCGACGACAAGCAAGGCACCATCCTTCGGCTTCTAGAAGTGGGCGGCGCGTCCGGCATGGCCTATCTGAACTTTGATACCTTCACACTTCAACACGCTTGGCTCGACAACGCCGCGGAGGCGAATCTTCAGGGGCTGCAAGTTTCGCAACACACGGTGGAGGTGCCGTTCAAGCCGCATGAAATCCTTACCGTGCGAATCGAGGCGACGGGGGTGTCGCGGTAGAGAAGCGCAGCTCGGCGGTGTTCGTCTCCCTGCCCCCATGGTGAGAAAGGTCTCGGCAAACTCCTTGGCAGCATGTAGCGCGGACCTGTTCTTTAGGTCCGCGGCTTTTCCCTACCCCCACATAAGAGCCGCAGACCTCAAAGGTGGAGGTCTGCGCTACACTTACTGCGGAGTAGTGCATATGCTGGCAAGCGATAATTCAGAAAGTGATGCGATCCCACCGAGAGAGTCTCCACGCGGAATACTGGCGGTCGGAGCATTCTTGTTCTTCGGGGCAATCATGGCCTCAATCGCCGCCACCACCTTGCTTTGGCCGGGCACGATCCTCGATCGCCTGTGGACGCTGAATGCCCCAGCCTACGCGCGGCTGGCGCCACTGGGCAGAGTCGTCGGAATTCCATTTCTAATCCTGAGCGTAGCGCTTGCGGTTGCCGGCACGGGATGGTTCAAACGCCGTATGTGGGGATGGGGACTGGCCACGGCCATCATTGCAACACAGGTGTTGGGTGACTTGGTAAATGTCTTCATGGGCGATTTCGTTCGAGGAGTGGTGGGGGCCACAATTGCCGGCGCGCTGCTGTTTTATCTTCTAAGACCACAGATCAGGGCGGCATTTCGAACCAGCAGGCGTCTGGCTGGCCCGTGACGTGTCATCGTTAGCCACCGTCCGCACGGGCTTTTACCTTTTGCCCTTTGCCTTTTGATTTTCTGTTACCTCTCCGTGCCGCAGCGATAAGCATGTAGCGCGGACCTGCTCTGTAGGTTCGCGGCTTCTCCCTGCCCCCACGTAAGAGCCGCAGACCTCAAAGGCGGAGGTCTGCGCTACACTTACAGCGGCTTCGCCGCGCCGTCCTAAGCGATGGAAAACGTAAAGGTTGACCCCACTGCCTTTTTCGAAGAATATCCATGTCCACTATGATCAACAGCAAGAGGACTGCTTTAATTCTAACCATTCTCCTATTCGCCCCGGCCGCTCGCGGGCAGACTACGATCAACTCACACACGACCTTGCTGATCGATCCGCACGAGCCGGCTCCCATCCAAAAGGCGGCGCAGGATCTGGCCGCGGACATGACCAAAGTTTTCGGCACGCCCCCCCGTTGGGCGCATCGGCCCTCGGAGGCCTCCGCCACCACCATCTGCATCGCGTTTTCCGCCAACCTTTCCCGAGCGGAGATGAAACCCTCCGGGTGGGAAGTCATGCGAATCCAGGAGGCGCCCAATCCCGCTTGGCCAGGCTCGCCGGCGAAGCACGTGCTGGTATTGACGGGTTCAGACGAGCGCGGTGTGATCTATGCCATCTACGAATTCTCGCAGCGTTTTCTCGGTGTCGATCCGCTCTACTGGTGGACAGACCACCCTCCGGCTCACAAAACGTCGGTGACGATTCCTGCCGATTTTAGGGAAACCCAGGCCCCCACCTTTCATTATCGCGGCTGGTTCATGAACGACGAGGATCTGCTGACCGGGTGGAGTCCGGGGACGGCCGATGGCACGGGAATATCCCTCAAGGTTTGGGATCGCATCTTTGAAGCCCTCCTCCGTTTAAAGGGGGATATGATCATCCCCGGTACATTTGTGTTTCCTGACGAGCCCCAAGTGCGGGCCGCAGGAGCGCGCGGGCTGATCATCAATCAACATCATATGGAGCCGCTGGGACTGGTCGCCTACCAATGGCCGCCCAACGTGCCTTACACCCTGGAGCGGCTGACGGCCGCCTGGAAATGTTCCGTCCGGCAATACTCCCCAGACCAGGAGATTGTTTGGACCGTTGGACTGCGGGGAAAATACGATCACCCCTTCTGGATCGATATGCCGGACGTCTCCCATACTCCGGACGAGGAAGCGCAAATGATTCGCAAGGCCATCGACACCGAAATCGACATCGTGCGGCAGGAGCGGCCGGACCCCAACCCGCGATTCGTCATGAACACCTGGATGGAAGGCATCCCGTTGATGCAGAGTGGAGCGTTGAAAATGCCTGATGCCGTGACCCTGGTTTGGGCTGATGACGGCGCCGGGGTGCTACGGGACGACGGCCGCATCAGTAAAGGCCAAGGCGTGTACTACCACACCGCGGTCATCGGCGGGAACTCCAACCACTTTACCGAGCGCGTTCCCATCGAGCGCTTGTCGCGCGAGCTGGGACGCGCCGTCACCGCCGGCGCTACGGCTTACCTGATGCTCAACCCCAGCGACCTGCGCCCCGTGCCCATGACCACTCGCGCTGTGATGGAACTGGCATGGAACGCTGAGCCCTTCCAGGCCAAGGATTTCAGTTCGGCTTATCTACAGAAATGGAGCAGCGAGGAGTTTGGAGAAAAGGCCGCCCCCGTCCTCGCGCAGTATTACGACGCCTACTTCCAAGCTCCTGCCCGCTACGGCACTAAAGAGGATGCGATTTTGGCTGATAATTATTACCCGCAATTCGTGATCGATTTGCTGGTTCGAATGATTAAGAACGATACGCAATCACCGGTTCGGTTCAAGAGCCTGGAGAACGTGAAGGAATTCCCTCAATACACCATGTTCCTCAGCGCCATTTGCCAGCAGGCCATCCCCCGCTGGCAGCGGGCCACGGCTCTGGCCGCGCAGGCAGAACCGCTGGTGCCGGCTGACCGCCGCGAGTTTTTCCAGGCGCACGTCCTAACTGAGCTCAACGTGCACCTTCACTGGAACAAAATGCTCTCGGTCCTCGCGGGCGCAGCTTCGCCGTGGGTGACGCCGCCCACGCGAATCGCGGGCGTGCGCACGGCGATCCAGGAAATCCACGGTCTTATGGAGACGGTGCAAAAGGCCGACTACGATAAGTGGCAGGGATTTCACACGCGCGGCGACTGGTTCGACAATGTGGCGCTGACGCTCGCCTTGGCCCAAGCTTGCGAAAGCAAACTCGCAGGAAAAACACTTTCATCCGCCCAGAAGGAAGTTTTGAAGACCGCCGAGCACTACCTGAATGCGGACACGAGCAACGTCTACATTAAGATCAAAGCGTACCAAAAGGGGCGCAAGGTGCAGTTCTGTGCGCCGGCGGCAAAGAATTAGCCTCCTGATTGAGGAGTCCGTTGATAGTGAAGCTGCACGGCTGGGCCACAACCAAAACCAGCTTCTCCGTGTCCTCTGTGCCTCAAAGGATTTCACACAGAGCGCACAGAGACGCTCAGTGGACTCTGTGTGAAAGTTCTTACTGCCGCAGAGGGCACGGAGGAAAAGCTTCACGGCACAACACGGTCGCAGGAATGAGTGGTACAAGGAAAAAAGGACGAAGCCATGAGTAAATCTCTCCATGCGCCTTGCGCCCTCCGCAAAGTGAAATTCGAAGGCTGGCCGGCGCACGAACTTGCCAACGGGCTCGTGCAAGTCTTCGTTGTGCCGAAAATCGGCGGGCGAATCATCCAGATGCGCCTGGGTGAGCAACCGTTCCTCTACATCAATCCCCGGCTGCGCGGGCAAGTGTTCCCTCCCGAACAAAATGGGCCGGATTCCGGGTGGAAGAATTACGGCGGCAGCAAAGTGTGGCCCGCTCCCCAAGGATGGTCGAGTGATGAGGAGTGGCCGGGTCCCCCCGACCTGATCCTGGATGGCAGCTCTTTCACTTGCTGCATCGCGGAGAAAACGCCGGCCTCTTCCGCGATTATTCTCACCAGCCCGCATGATGAATACACGGGCCTGACGTTATCACGGGAAATCCGCATTTTACGCGGCTCCGCGGAGGTGCAAATATCCCACAAGATGAAGAATACCTCCCAGCGGCCCGTGCGTTGGTCCATCTGGCAGGTTACCCAACATGACGCGCACCCCGACCTCGCTGTTTTCCTGCCGGCAATAACTTTCCACAAAATGTATGGCGACCAGGAATACCCGGGCCTCACCATCGACTCGCAACGCAAGCTGTTGCGGTTGCAATTCGCGGATGTGGTGGCGAAATTCGGGATGATACCGGAAGCTGGGTGGCTGGCCACATTCGATTCCCGCCGCCGCACGGTGTTTGCCGAAACTTTTCAGCTTTTCCCCGGCCTTCCTTACCCAGACGATGCGGCCGCCGAGTTTTGGATCAATGGGCACGGAACCTGCACGATTCACGGTGACCGCTTCGATTCGAAAGATGATCCGGAATGTGACCCGTTCGTGGAAACCGAAATTCTCAGCCCGATGGCGGAACTTCAGCCCGGCCAGGATTACTCCTTTGTAATCCGCTGGCACTGCGCGCGAGTCGAGGCAAATGAAATTGTGCGGGTCAATCACTGCGCTGCCCTCGCCACCCGGCTGAAGGTTGCGCGCCAGGGGGAGGAGCTTCGCGTGGCGGGATCGTTCGGAATCTTTCACACCGGACATCTGGAGTTGGTTTCGCTCCTGCGAAGTGGGAAAGTGCATGCGGTCCAGCCCTGGAGAGCCGTGAGCCCGCTCGAGCCTTGCGTTGTCAACGGCACCATCGCTGACGCGCATGACCTCGCGCGGGTCAGCCTGCGATTGCGAAATCCCCACGGCGCGCTGTTGGGAACTGTTGACCAGGCGGAGATCCCTCCGCGGGAGTAGGCCTAGGCTGCACAAACCTCCTCACCCCGGCGCGTACTTTGACATCGCCAATTCGGGTTGCCATAATATTCACGAGCTCCACATTCACAAGCATCGAAGGGAGAAGCACCGCCATGTGCGCCTATCGAATAACCGAGCAGGGTCTCAAACGCTTTGAGGATGACGGATTTCTGATTGTCCGCAACCTCTTCGATGCCGAGGAAATGGCGTTACTGCGCCAGGCGGTGGAGGTCGACAAGGATTTAGCCGAGGCCGAGTACGCCGTGAAAGACCGGCAAGGGGGCACGGCGAAAATCGCCATTTGGCAAGGCACGGGAGACGATCTCTACGGCTTGGTGGCGCGCTCGGAGCGCATCGTTAACACCATGGAACGGCTATTGGGCGGCGAGGTTTACCACTGGCATTCGAAGATGACCATCAAGGTGCCGCTCGAAGGCGGCGCATGGGAGTGGCACCAGGACTACGGTTACTGGTACACCTACGGTTGCCTCTATCCCTATCTCGCCACGTGTATGATCGCCGTGGATCGGGCCACGGAGGAAAACGGCTGCCTGCAGGTTTTACGGGGATCCCACAAGTTTGGACGGATCGACCACGATTTCCAAAATCAATTAGGCGCTGACCCGGAGCGATTGCAAGAAGCAGTCAAAACCCTGGAAACGGTCTATTGCCAACTGGAGATTGGCGATGGAATTTTCTTCCACTGCAACCTTCTGCATTGTTCCGGCCAAAACAAATCACCGAATCCCCGCCGGGCGTTCTTGTGCTGTTACAACGCCGCCCGCAACAGCCCCTACAAGGTCGTTCGCCACCCGCAATACACGCCGCTCGCCAAGGTCCCCGATTCCGCGCTCAAGGATGCGGGCCTGCGAATCGGCAAGCAGGAATACAGCAAGCACACTCACGCACAAGTTGTGAAATAGCGCGCTAAGTTCATCGCTGCCATCACGCGTTCTTTGCTGGTCATGGAGGTCGTCTTTAGGCCGGAATTATGGAGCCATGGACCGAGGGGTTTAATCGACGTGAAAGACTTCCTGCATATTCGCCCACCACTCGCCTTCCTTTCGCGTGGGAATCGGCTGCTGCATCGGCTCCATGATGGCCCACCAATCCTGAGTCACGGGATCAGCGGCCATCTTCGCCATGTCGGCGGCAAAATCATTCCCGAGGTATTCGAAGTAGGCATAAAGCATATTGTCCTTGAAGAAGATGGTGTAATTGCGGATATTGCAATCATAGATCGTCTTTAAGACCTGGGGCCAGGCCTTGGCGTGGTACTCGACGTACTTCTCGAAAGCTTCCGGCTTCAGCCCGATCAGTTGGCCGTAGCGCTTCACTTTGGTGGTTGCCATACGATTGACTCCTCAGCTCAGGCTTCAGCGCGATCCATGCTAGGGCGCGACACTGGCGGGCGGCTTCGCGCCGATGACGCAACCGCCTGCTCCGTTACCCAATCGGTCCAAATAGAGCTCTCACCGCTCGCGAGCAGCGGGGCACCATCAAGCACGGCCGCCACGTAATTCTCAATGCAGGGGAAATGCAAATTCGCGTGCGTCGGCAATTCCTCGCGCCCCCGGGGGTAAACCAGATCCGGGCCGTAAAGAGGCGTAAGGTCCATCTCCCCGTCGGTGCCGATGATGCGAAACTCATCTTTCTTCACGCGCGAGTTCCAACGCACATCCACGATGCCGCGCACCTTGTTCGCGTATTCGATCAAGACGGTTGCGCAATCCTCGACGGCCATCGCGTGGACAGCGTTGGACAACTGGCCCGCAACCCGCTGGGGTTCGCCGAAAAGAAAGTTCAGCACATCGATACGATGAGATCCAATATCAAAGAGCGGGCCGCCGCCCGCCAGTGCCGGATTAAACAGCCACGACCTTTCGACCTCCGTACCCGAGCGCCACTCATAACAGGTGACATAAGCGAGCAGCGGTTGCCCAATCGCCTCTTGCCGCAACAACTCCTTCGCGCGCGCCACCTTGGGATAGGTGCGGCGATAGTAGGCAATCCCCAACGTCTTGCCCGCCGCGCGCGCCGCTTCGACCATTGTCCGGCCCTCCGCATAGTTCATCGCCACAGGCTTCTCGCAAAGGACTTGTTTCCCCGCCGCGAGTGAGGCCAGCGTCTGCGGCGCGTGGAGAAACACCGGCGACGCCACATAGACGGCGTCCGCCCCACCGGTCCCCAGCGCCGCATCCAGGTCGGTAAAGACCCGCGCTCCATAAGGCGCGGCCTTCGCTGGGTCGCGTGTGACAATTCCCCAAAGCTCGCTGCGTTTTTCAGCGAGCAGCGCGGGAATCACCCGCTTCGTGGTGATATCGCCGATTCCGATGACCAGCCACTTCAACATTGCCGACTTCACCTCGCATCAGATGCTCGCCCTTAAGGAAAACCGGCTGTCGAAAATGCCACCGGCTGATTTCTCCACCACCCCCGGATCAGTTATAAGTACACTCCCGTGCCGCGTCCGCCATCACCTGAATATTTTCGGGGGGCGTTTCAAAGAAGTGGTCGCAAGTCGCGCAGATGTATCCACCCTCCCCCCCTACTTTCTCGAAGAGCGTGTGCACGGCTTCCCGAATCTTGGCGGGCGGCCCGGAGGTCAGCACATTGAACTGGTCGATTCCACCGATCATGGCGAGCCGGCCAGCCAATTTTCCCTTGAGTTCCCAGGGCTCCTGATTTCCCCCGATGCTGAGCGGCGCAAGCGTTTCCGAGGCGTCGGCGCGGTTGGCGACGATCAACTCCTCGATTCCCCGCGTCCCGCCACAGGTGTGATAGACCACTGGGAAACCCAAATCGTGCAGGGCATCGTGCATTTTGGCGTCATATGGAGTGCAGAAATCGCGGTGCAAGGAAGGTGAGATTACCGTGGAGGAGCCTGCCCCGCCCCCGGTTTCCACCAGGTCAAATTTGGCCGCCTTCATCGATTCGATAAATCGCAGTTTCTTATTAAGAAGAATCGTCAGGAGGCGATGGACCCAATCCGGCTTGTCGATGCAACGCATGATGAGCTCGGTGACGTCCATCAAGCAGCAGGCGTGCTGCCAACACCCGCCTTGGTCGCCCCACACGAAGCCGCGGACGATGCCCTTATCTCCCACCTCGTCGTAGACGGCCTGGACAGCGGCCAGGTCAAGTTTTCCCACCGGCATATACTTGTCGAGGAGCTCGATGTCTTCATCCCGCTTGATGATGTACTCGGTGATCCAGGTGGTCTTGCGATCGCCGCGGGTTTTATACGACAAGGCGCCGCCGGGGGTCTGGATGACGTGGTGAGTGACGCGGTTATCCGGATCGCTGCTGACGCGCGTGATTTCATCGCGCCACTCGGGAGAGGAGTGCTTGGTGAAATCACAATCCACCAGCGCGGTCTGGCCGACGTCACCGAAATACTGAATCTGCGCGTCCATGCCGAATTTTTGAAAAGCTTCCAGCGCCGTGATTCCGTTGAGGTAGTTATCAAGATGAAACGCCTGCCATTGATGAACCGAAATGGGCAGGCGGTCCGGCTTCTCCTTGTGAAGAGCCGTCATGAGCCTTTCTTTGGGAACCATTGGAATCTCCCTTCCAGCATTGCCGATTCGCAACCGGCGAACTGACATCGGATTTCTCATTCGCGACAGGTGGGATCGAGGCCAATCGCCACAGCGGATTCAGCGGTTTCCCCCACTACCGCCCTACCAGAGTTTATTGGCTTCCGTGCGGACCGATCCCTGGGTTGCAACCGTCCAGTCATCGGTACGAAACGGCGGCGCCGGCAGCCCCACTTTGTTATAGAGATTGCACTTGGGATCGTTCTCCCAGGCGTAACGCGCGGCCGCGGGCTGCGGAACCCGCGAACTGGACAGCACCACCTCAGTGCCCACAATCTTGGCTTCCGCGGGGAAGAATCGTTGATCCTGCCCGGCGATCTCAAACCCCACCAGACTCTGACCGCGGATCACCAACCCCCCGGCCACATGCGTGAATTGCAGGCGAAGTGTTCCTTTGTCTACGCGTAAGGATTTGAAGGTCGGCCCCCGGTACTCGATCTTACGGCCATACGCGATGCCCTCCGCTGCCAGGGCCAGACGCCGACCCACTTCCTGCTTGTTCTTGGGGTGAATGTCATGCGGCTCGCCGATATCAATCGCCACCGCCATTCCAGTTTTGGGCAGCGCCAGGGTTTTTTCCTGCGATTCCCTTAGGATGGGCCAGGTATCGGGAGGTTGACCACCCACACTGAAGCTGGCTAACTGGACAAAGAGAAACGGGAAGTCTCCCTCACCCCAGGAGTTTCGCCACTGTTGGATCATCGTCGAGAATACCTTCCGGTATTGGTAACCAAACGATGCGTTCGATTCACCCTGATACCAAATGGCTCCGGCGATCGCATAGGGCGTGAGGGGGGCGATCATCCCGTTCCACAATCCGGCGTCGCGCCAAGGATGGCTGCGAGGATCCTTAGGAGCATCGGGAAAGGTCAGCGCGGCCTTACCATTGGACTCGGCGTCCTCTGCGCTCTTCTCCCATTCTCCCAGTTTCTGCTCGTATTGTTCGAGCACGTGTGGGAAGTCGGCAATTCTCTGCCGCCAGGAATCCGCCACGACCTTTAGCTCGGGGTCCGCTTCCAGGGCCTCATCGCTCGTCCAAGCCTCGGCCTCCGTCCCGCCCCAAGAGGAGTCAATCAACCCCACAGGGAATTTCATGGCCCGATACAAATCCCGGCCGAAGAAGTAACCCACCGCGGAAAAATTCCCAACCGTCTCGGGGCTTGCCACCACCCACTGGCCCTGCACGTCGCTTTGCGGTTTCCCCGCCACGGCCTTCTTTACGATGAAAAGGCGCAGCAGAGGATAATTGGCCGCCACCACTTCCTGCTCCGCGTTCTTCGCGCCACCGAATACACCGTGGTTCCACACGGCAAACTCCATGTTCGACTGGCCGGAGCACACCCACACTTCGCCCACCAGCACGTTGTGGATGGTCACCGTGTTTTTTCCTGCCACCGTCATTTCAAACGGCCCGCCCTTCTTCAGCGGTCCCAACTCCACCTTCCACTGCCCATTGGGATCAGCGGTGCCCGACTCCTTTTGCTCCCCCATGCTTACCGTGACTTGCTCGCCCGCGTCGTCCGTTCCCCAAATTGCCACCTGCCGGCCTTGTTGCAACACCATGTTGTCGCTGATCAGCGCCGGCAATCTAACGTCAGCGGCAGCCGTCGCAGCCCCTATCAGGACAGAGAGAACGACCCAGGGAAGCCGCTGCCGGCAAACTTTCCAGGAATGTGCCCCCACATGCGCGACCTTATTATGATTCCATCTCGATCCGTTCCTCATGCAGACCACCTTTCCGATGAATTGCGCAAAATCCTTCGCAGCAATTGCGGGGCAGATACTAACACCGCCTCCCCTTCGAGGCCAGAAGTTCTCGTGGTCTTATCCCGGCGGCGGGTGTCTGGTGAGCCTTTACAATCCATTATAAACCGTTAAAAACTCTTTCAGAGGGCTCTTTCGTAGAGTGAAAGCATGTCAGCTTCGGTGCACGGACGGGGATTCGACTGGTGGCAGGCGTCTTCCATGGCTTTCCTGGCCAGCAACGGGATGAGGTCGCGGGTCACACCCAGAGCGCCGAGGGTGGCGGGAATGCCGACTTCCGGCAAGAGTTTGCGCACCCGGGCGATAAGGGCCGTGGCAGCTTCGGCGGCCGACCCCTGGGCAGCGTCGAGCTCCATGGCGATGGCAAGGTCACGCAGGCGCCCTTCCGACGTTGAGCGGTTAAACTCAAGCACATGCGGCAAGAGAATGCCATTCGTGGTTCCATGATGCAAATTGGCAATACTCGATAGAGGATGAGCGAGGGAGTGTACAGCGCCCAAGCCCTTTTGAAACGCCACGGCGCCCATCATCGCCGCCATCATCATGTTGCTTCGCGCCTCAAGGTCCCTTCCGTTGTGAACCGCCCGCGCAAGATTACGAATTGCCAGCCTGGCTCCCTGGAGCGCAATGGCGTCGCACAGGGGATGGTAACCCAGCGCCAGGTAAGCTTCCACGTTATGGGTCAGCGCGTCCAGTCCGGTGCCGGCCGTGATCTTCGGCGGCATGCCGAGAGTCAGCTCCGGATCGGCCAGCGCGACGTTGGGCATTAGGTGCGGGCTGAAGATCACCGTTTTGCGATCCGTCGCCTTCAGGATGATCACCGTGCTTCGCCCCACTTCGCTGCCCGTGCCCGCGGTGGTAGCGATGGCGATCATGGGGGGAACGTTCGCGCGGATTTTCGCCGCGCCATCCAATTGATCATCGTACTGGTCGAGTGGAAGCGGATGGGTAACCGCCAAACGGATGGCCTTGGCGACGTCCAGCGGGCTGCCTCCGCCCAGGCCGATCACGCCGTCGCAATTCCCGCGACGATAAGCCTCCAGTCCATCTTGGACATTCTCTTCCACCGGATTGGGATTCACGTCTTCAAAAACCGCCGTCGCCAGGCGCCCACGGCGCGACTCCGCCAAAACCTGCTCAGCAAGTCCACACGCCACCACGCCGCGGTCCGTCACCAGGAGCGGCCGCGCGATTCCCAGTAGTTTGGCCTCGTTGCCCAACTCACGCACCGCTCCGGGGCCGAAGACGATTCGGGTGGGAAAAGAGAAAATTGAAATCATTTTGGCCATGACAGGGACCAAGCAATCTGGAATAGAGAACGGGACGTAGGCTCAGCGTGTGATTAATTCCTCTTCCCGGAGTTTTCGCCGAATCGCCGGTCCAGCCTTCTTCCCCTCCTTGGTGGCAAGTAGGTGTGTCAGCTTAACTGTTCGATTCGGAAGGACCGCATGCAGTTCAAGCCTTCCTCCAAGAGCCTCAACGTAATTCGCAATGCTTTCAATTAGAACATTCGGACGCCGTTCCAGCCGAGAGATGGCTGCTTGCGTCACTCTGAGTTTTTTAGCCAGGTCTCCTTGGCTGACCTGAAGCGCCTCGCGCAACTCGGCAAGCTCCATATTCGCAAGATCGCGCATCGCGAGCATATGTGCCTGCCGCTGCTCGCCCTTGGTCATAGTCTCGTTCTTTATTTGCGCCCAACTCTTTCGCATTAGATCAACCCCTCGTCCCTGATTTCATCGAGATATCGTTCATAAAGTTTCTCGGCCGCTGGGATGGCCGATTTGTACCATTTGTTATCTGTCTTCCGACCCCCAAGTAAAAGAATCGCAGTTTGGCGAGGGTCGAAAGCGAATATGACGCGGTACGGGTCTCCAGCATGCTGGACAATGAGTTCCTTGAGGTTCGTGAACTTGGAACCCTTCAAGGTATCGACGTGAGGACGTCCCAGCGACGGTCCCTTTTCTTCCAGCAAGTCAATCTTCGCGGCGACCGAAACGCGCTGGGGGGAGGCCAGCCCGGAAAACCACGAGTAAAACTCGTCGGTGCCCTCCACGTCCCATTCCATGCGTGTAATATAACGTGGACGTTATGAAATGACAAGGGGAAAAACCTGAAATATCAAAGAGACGATGGTTCCTGCGGCCCATTGCGCGGTTGTATGCAGGTCAAATAATCTCGAAATACCTTTCCAACTCCCAGTCCGTCACCGCGCGCCGGAATTCGCGCACCTCCCAGTGACGTGTGGCCGCGTAGTGCTCCACAAATTCTGCGCCGAAATATTCGCGCGCCACATCGCTGGCAAGGAAGAGCGCTCCGGCCTTCTCCAACGTGCGCGGCAGCGACGGCGCCCTGGAGGTGTAAGCATTGACCGTAGGAGAGGGAAGCGCCAACTTCTTTTCGATGCCATAGAGCCCCGAAGCCAGACTCGCCGCGAGCGCCAGGTAGGGATTGGAGTCAGCGCCCGGCAACCGGTGTTCGACGCGGGTAGCCTTGCTGCCGGCGGGGATGGCGCGCAGCGCTGTGGTGCGATTGTCAATACCCCAGGTGACGTTGGTCGGCGCCCAGGTGCCCGGCACCGTGCGCTTGTAAGAATTCACTGTGGGCAGAAACATCACGGCAAACTCGCGCATCAAGGCGAGCTGCCCCGCCATGAAATGCCGCATCAGCTCCGACATCTCACCCTCGCCCCCCGGCGCATGGAAGAGGTTCTTCGACCCCTGCGCGTCCGCAAGGCTCTGATGGATGTGCCCGCTGCAACCCGGTAATTGGCTGTTCCACTTGGCCATGAAAGTGGCGACCAGGCCGTGTTTCTGCGCCACGATTTTAACCCCCGTCTTGAAAAGGGCGGCGTGGTCGGCGGCGCTCAGCGCGTCGCTGTAACGGATGGCGGTCTCGTACACGCCCGGGCCGGTCTCCGTGTGGAATCCTTCCAGTTCGATACCCATCGAGCTCATGGAATCTAAAATCGCGTGGGCGAGGTCGGAGTGTACCGAAGTGCGCAGAAAGCTGTAACCGAACATGCCCGGCGACAGCGGCACGAGGTCGCGGAAATGCTTTTGCCGGAGCGATTGCGGATCTTCGCGGAAGAAAAAGTATTCGTATTCGATTGCTGCGTTCGCGGCATACCCCATGGTTTGCGCGCGCTGGATTACGCGGCTCAGCACTTGCCGCGGTGAGACGGCCAGCGGGCTGCCGTCTTTATTGAAGAAATCCACGAGGAAAAAAGCCGTGTTCGATTCCCACGGCAGCACTCGAAAGCTGGAAAAATCGATTCGCGCCAACCCATCGGGGTATCCCGTATGCCAGCCTGTCATACGAATGTTGTCGTAAAGCCCGTCGGAGCTGTCCCAGCCGAAAATGACGTCGCAAAATCCCAAGCCCGCGGCGGCAGCCGACCAGAATTTCTCGAGCGAAATGTATTTCCCTCGCAGGATGCCGTCCACGTCGAATCCGCCCAGTTTCACCTTTTCAATGCGGTGGGTGGCGAAGAGCTTTTTGATTTCATCCAACGTCATATTCACCTCTGGGCCGCGTGGCTTCCAAGTTCCCCGCAGGGGAACAATATCATTAGCCGCGGGTGAAACCCACGGATAGGGACCCTCCATCAAGAAAGCCTATCGACCCCGGAGGGGTCGAACCCCTTCCAGTCCCACACCGCCCGAAACCAAATTCACCCCCTCCGGGGTTGCTAAATCGTCGGGGCACATTGTCACCGTGGGTTTCACCCACGGCTAATGAAATTGGACCTCTTCGAGGCCCCTGCTTGCCGCCTTCTGCCTACTGCCTACTACACTTTGCGGCGAGGAGCTCGCACTAATCGAGCGAAACCCAAACCGATTTGACCTGCGTATATGACTCCAAAGCGTGCGGCCCCATTTCCCGGCCGAAGCCGCTCTGCTTGTAACCGCCGAAGGGCGAGCTGCTATCAAAACAATTGTAAGCGTTGATCCAAACCGAGCCAGCCTTGATTTGCTGCGCCAGGCGATGCGCCGTCGCGATATCGCGCGTCCACACGGCGGAAACAAGTCCGTAGATCGTGGAGTTGGCGATTTCCGCAGCTTCCTCCGCATCCCGAAACTTCAGCGCCGCCAACACCGGGCCGAAAATCTCATCCTGCGCGATGCGCATTTGCGGCTGGACATCCGCGAATACCGTGGGCTTGACGTAGAATCCCCGGGCCTTGGCTCCTTCCATGTCGCGGCCGCCGCCGGCCAACACCCGCGCGCCTTCCAAGCGCCCGCACTCGATGTAAGTGAGAATCTTCTCCATTTGCATCTGGCTGATTTGCGAACCCATCTCTGAGGCCGGGTCGAGCGGGTCGCCGACCTTCATCTTCCCGGCACGCTCCGCCAGGTTTCCTACAAACTGGTCATAAATCCTTTCGTGGACCAGCAGGCGTGATCCGGCGCTGCACACCTCTCCCTTGTTGGCATAAATCCCCCAGAACGCGGCCTTCGCCGCCCGCTCCAGATCCGCATCGGGAAAAATAATATTGGGGGATTTCCCTCCCAGTTCCAGCGACAGCCGCTTGAGGTTACTCTCGCCGGAAGCCTTCAGCAATGCCCGCGCCGTGCGCACGCTGCCCGTGAACGCCACCTTATCGACGTCCATGTGGCGCCCCAACGCCTCGCCTGCCGTGGAGCCATAGCCGGTCACCACGTTCACCACGCCGTCCGGCACTCCTGCCTCCTGGCAATATTCCGCGAGCTTGAAGGTGGTGAGCGGGGTCATCTCCGAGGGCTTGATGACCATCGTGCAGCCTGCCGCCAGCGCCGGCGCCACCTTCCACGCCGCCAGCAGCATAGGATAGTTCCACGCCGTAATCATGCCAACCACACCTACCGGCTCGCGGAGCGTGTAATTCAGAAAATTCCCGTCGACCGGAATGGTCTCACCGTAAATTTTGCGCGCCCAGCCGGCGTAGTAATAAAAAATGTCGGCGGTGGGGGGAATATCGCCGCGCAACGCCTCCAGATAAGTCTTTCCGTTGTTCAACGATTCGAGAAGCCCCAATTCCTCCTTGTTTTTCTCAATCAGCTCGCCGACGCGCCAGATAATCCGCTCGCGCGCCGAGGCGTCCATCTTGCGCCACACGCCGCTTTCAAAGGCGCGGCGCGCGGCCCGCACGGCGCGATCCACGTCTTCCGCATTCGCGTCGGGCACGGTGGTGAGTTGTTCTCCGGTGGCGGGATTCATCACCGGAATGCTCACCGTGCCCGAAGGCCCGGTCCACTTGCCGTCGATGTACAGTTTGTAGGGCCTTAAACCTTGCCGGATTCGTACGGCGTCCATGGTTGACCTCAGGGCTATGAAATAGGTAGTGGCACAGCTCGATGCAGCAGCGTTGTGTTCCCCGAAGGGGAACAATGTCATTAGCCGTAGGTGAAACCTACGGAAAGGAACGCCGGTTGATCGGGTTCCGACCCCGAAGGGGTCGAATCGTTCGACCCCTTCGGGGTCGGAAGGATTCTCTTCGTTGCCGTCCCGATCCGTAGGCTTCACCTACGGCTAATGATATTCCGCTCCTTTCGGGGCGCGCAGAGACCGGCACTACAAAAAACCAAACTGACCCACTACTGAGAAATAGGCGAGCCGAGATCCTCCGCCGCGGCCCACGTGGGCTTGCGGATTTCATGCGGTCCCGTGAGTCGATGCAATGTGTAAAGCACCGCAAGCACCACGGCCATGCTGATGCCCGCCAACATATTGGGAGGCATGATCATAATCGTACAAATGAACACTGTCCAGACGAGCGCCAGTACATTAATCAAATTGCTGTGCCGCCCTAAATTCCAGGGGCCGCGCTTTTCCAGCCATTGGCGTTTCCTCCGCCAGCCTAAATAGACCGGAATGTTATAGGCCAGATAGCATCCCACGACGCTGAGGGAGGTCACCACGGAATACGCGGGGTTATACGCCAGGCAGAGAAATGCCACGCCCACGGAAACCCAGATCGCGGCGCCGGGAGTTTTATGCCGGGGGTTGGTTTTGCTCCAGAATTTGGCCAGGGGCAAACCCTTGTCGCGCGCCAGGGCGTAAATCACCCGGGAAACCGAGGTAACGGCCGAAAGTCCACAGAACCACATCGCCGCAACCGCCAGCAGCAGGACCGCCTTCCCGGCTCGCTGGCCCAGGCCGGCGGTGACGATCGCCAGCACCGCCGGAAGCGGATTCCCCGCCGCATCCTTGGCATTGAGCACACTGGAAATGCTGGGAATGGCCCAGGCGAGCGAGAGGACCAGGAGATAACCGAAAACTCCCGAGACCACCACCGACAGAACAATTCCCCAGGGCGCCCGGCGGCGCGGATCAAGGGTCTCTTCCGCCACATGGGCCGAAGCGTCATACCCGGTATAGGTCCACGCTGCCTGAAGCAGTCCCAGCATGAACAGCCAGCCATAGGGCGCATGAATGGCGCTGGAAGTAGCGGGCGACACCAGAAACCGCAGAGGCTGCTTGGGAGCGAAAATCCAAAGTCCGCCGATCAGGACAAGAACGCCAAAGATATGGACTGACACACTGAGATCGTTGAGCCAAACCACCCAGCGAATTCCATAATGGTTGATGAAGCCGTGCGAGGCAAGAATGAGCGCGTAAGTGACAAGCAGAACCCGGTTCGAAGCCTCAAACCCCAGAATGGGCGCCAGGAATTGTGCACAGCCATAGTCGATGCCCGCAATCACGGTGACTAGTCCCACAATATTGAGCAGAGCTGTGAACCACGCCCAGGTGGGGCCGCCCAACTCCGCCGACCAGTGATAAGTGCCGCCGGAGGTGGGCAGCGCGGAGCAAAGTTCCGCCATGCTCAAGGCTACGAACAGCGTTCCGGCCGTAGCCAGCGGCCAGCCCAGCGTCATTTCCAGCGGGCCGCCCATCTGCAAACCGTAGTCAAACAGGGTGACGGCTCCGGTGAGAATAGAAATGATGGAAAAGGAAATAGCGAAGTTCGAGAAGCCACCCATGCTCCGCAGCAGTTCCTGGGCGTATCCAAAGCGCTCGAGTTCCCGGGCATCCCGTTGTGTCTGGGTGTCCCGGTCCGTACTGGGCGGCGTCAATTCCTCCCATCCCTTCCCGCGCAGTTTTCGATCTGGCAGTGGTTGCCTGAAGTGAAGTGGTCTGCCATCTTATTTTTTCCTCCTGTGCGCGTCAAGGCGGATGTACCATAGTGAATCCGCGGGCATCTTGGATCTCCAACGCCTCGCAGAGTGTAGCGCAGACCTCCGCCTTCGAGGTCTGTGGCTCTTCCCCAGACTCGCGCTCCGGAATGTAAGGGCAGGCGTCCGTCTTTGAGAGTTACGGTTATTGGGAAAGAAGAACCGCGGACCCCAAAGACGGGGGTCCGCGCTACCCCCCATCCGCGCGCGGGAGGGGAAGCCGAATTCGTTTAAGCCTCCCGCGCCCGGCGGCGGGCGTTGGCCCGGCTCACTGCCGATTGGAGCAAGCGCCGGATGCATTCCGCCCTCTCGTCCAAGTGGGAAGGGTGGCAAGGTCAAATTAATTGAGGGATTCACTTTGAAGAAGATATCTCGACGGGGTTTTATGGCGGCGGTCCCGGCGCTCAGCGTGGCGCCGAAATGGGTGGCGGGAGGGGATGCTGGGGCGCCGCATAGCGCCGGCGGCCGGCAGGCATCTTCGGCGAAGCTCCAGGCCGCGGCCTTTAGCTGCGATATAACGCCTCCTCTCGGAAGTCCCTTGCCGGAGTGCAAGCCTCCCGTGGCCGCCAGCGCCGATATCCCTCTGTTGGCAAAGGGTGTGGTGATCTCCGACGGCAGCACGCGGTACGTTCTGTGCTCCCTCGATTATTGCGAGCTGCGCACGGGCGCGCACGACTTGTTCCGCCGAGCCCTTGCCAATGCTTTGGGCGTGAACGAATTGCAGATTGAGGTGCACAGCATCCATCCGCACGATGCCCCCCTTTACGACACCCTGGCTGAATTCCTTGCGGATATGGCGCCTTCACCACCCCACACGACGGATTTGGCGTTTATTGCCATCGCGGCGGAGCGTGTTGCCTCAGCCGCTCGTGACGCTCTAACGAAGTTGCAACCCCTGACCCACGTCGCCTGCGGCAAGGGCAAAGTTGAAAAGTTCGCTTCCAATCGGCGCGTTCCCTTGCCCGATGGGAAAATCGGGGTCCGCTTGAGCCACTGCAACGATCCTGTGCTGATTGCCGCGCCCGAAGGATTGGTTGATCCCTGGTTGCGCACCATCACGCTCCTCAACCGGCAGCATCCCATCGCCCGGCTGCACTACTACGCCTCGCATCCCCAGAGCTATTATGGCCAGGGCCACATGAATCCCGATACGACGGGGATTGCTCGCGAGCGCTTGGACCAGGAAGAGGGAATCCCTCAAATCTATTTCAACGGCTGTGCCGGAAACGTCGCGGCGGGCAAATACAACGACGGTTCACACCCGATGCGTATGGTCCTCGCCGGCCGTTTGTACGACGGCATGAAGGCAGCCATCAAAGCCAGCGGGAAACCTGAGCCTGCAACCCTTTCCTGGAAAACCGCCGACGTTCGGTTCGTGCCGCG
The DNA here is from genome assembly GCA_049522495.1 of Terriglobia bacterium. Lineage (GTDB taxonomy): Bacteria > Acidobacteriota > Terriglobia > UBA7540 > UBA7540 > Bog-366. Next base: position 3,065 of record JBEKNU010000035.1, on the reverse strand, counting down.
CCAGGAAGCGAACTTCTCCGAGGAACATTTCCGCGCCGTGTTGGCTGATCCCCAGCAAACCTACATTGTTCGCATGGCTGCTTCACTCGCGCTCGCTTGGTATGAGCGGCTCAAGGTCAGGCCCACCGTAGATGTCTCTTCGTACCGGCTTGGGCCGGCGGCGATTCTGCACCTCCCCGGCGAGGCCTTTGTGGAATACCAGCTTTTCGCGCAGAGCCTGCGCCCGGATGAATTCGTCGCCGTCGCCGCTTATGGCGAGCTCGGGACCGGCTATATCTGTACGGACAAGGCCTTCACGGAGGGGGGATATGAGCCGACGGCATCCTTCGTCGGCCCACCCTCGGAATCGCTGCTGAAGGCGTCCATCCGTGAAGTATTGAAAGCTAGTGGTTAGTGGCAAGCTACCTTAAGCTAACCACTGTTCACTAACCACTATCCACTAAGCACTCGCCACTGCTTTTAGGAGGAACAATGTTTCGCCGCTTGTCATCATTAGTGCACGACCTGGTGCCGCTCGCCGCAATCGGGCTGCTGTTTCCCATGACTTGCTTTTCGCAAGCAGATTCAAATGCGCCGATCAAAGTTGGAATCATCGGACTGGATACCTCGCACGTGATTGCGTTCACCAAAAGCCTGAACGATCCCTCCGACAAACAATATGTGCCGGGCCTTCGAGTGGTTGCCGGCTACAAGGGGGGAAGCCCCGACGTCAAGGCGAGTTGGAGCCGCGTGGATGGATACACCACGGAGTTGCGCGATAAATGGAACGTCGAAATTGTAGATGACATTCCCACGCTTTGTTCCAAAGTTGATGCTGTGCTGCTGGAAAGCGTCGATGGGCGGCCGCATTTGGAGCAAGTGAAACCGGTATTCGCTGCGCACAAGCCCGTATTCATCGACAAGCCGATGGCCGGCAGTTACAAAGACGCCAAGGAAATTGCCGAATTGGGCAAAGCCGCGGGTGTGCCATGGTTCACCTCCTCCAGCCTGCGCTATTGGGGCGAAGCCTCGCGCTTGAAGAACCCGGAGGGCATCGGTCACATTCTCTCCTACGACGTTCTGGGACCCACGATCAGGGAGTCGCTCGAACCCTCCATGTTTAATTACGGCGTTCATGCCGTCGAGATGCTTTACCAGCTCATGGGACCGGGATGCGAATCCGTCACCATGCAAACCTCGGGAAACGAGGACGTTTTGGTAGGAAAGTGGAAAGACGGCCGCCTGGGAGTGATGCGAGGTTTCAGCAGCGGGCTCTACGCTTTTTCGATCACCGTGTACGGGGACAAGGGCGTTCTGCACTCGGAGGGGAAACCCGAGGCCTATCACGAGCTGCTGGTGGAAATTGTCAAGTTTTTCAAAACCCATGTCCCCCCCGTGGACAACAACGAATCGCTGGAGACCCTGGCATTCATGGAGGCTGCGGACCTCAGCGTAGCCCGCGGAGGCGTTGCCGTTCCGCTTAGTGAAATCATGAAATAAAAGGGCAGAGGGTAAAGGATAAAGGGTAAAGGATAAAACTTAATGACGATGAGAAAGTGGACGAGTCTGTTTCTGGCTCTTGGTTTCATGTGCTTGACTTTGGCCGGAGGGCGTCCTGTGGCGGCACAGACCATGCCGCAGAACGCATCACCCGAGCCCCGGCTCCAGGCGAAGATTTACAACTCGGGCTTCGACCTTGCGCACGACAGTTACAACGGCATCAGCGCCGCCAGCGATGGAGAGATTTACTACGTGCTTTCGTCGCAGACCATTGACACGGGCGCGCAAATCTATTCCTTCGATCCGGCGACGGAAAAGATCAAGCACCTGGGCGACCTCACCGAAATTTGCGGGGAAAAAGGGCTGAAGGCCATTCCCCAGAACAAGTCGCACGTGCGTTTCTGGGAAGCGAACGGGAAACTTTACTTTGCATCTCACATTGGATATTACACAATTAAGAATGGTATGGAGACCATGGGAGTCCCGCCGCCGGGCTATAAGCCGTATCCGGGCGGGCATTTCCTTTCTTACGACCTGGCCACCGGCAAATTCGAGAAGCTGGCCGACGACCCGCACGGCGAGGGAATTATTGCCATGACCATGGATCCGGTGCGCGGCCGCCTTTACGGTTTGACTTGGCCCACGGGCTATTTTCTCCGCTACGACCTGCGGACGCATGAACTCAAGGACCTCGGACTATACGCTGGCTTGGGCGAAAGCGTTCGGGGGCCGCATTACCGCACGCTTTGCCGCTCCCTGGTGGTTGACTCGCGTGATGGGTCAGTCTATTTTACGACCTCCGAGGGGTTTATAATGCGCTATAGGTACGATCGGGATGCGGTGGAAAAGGTCGAGGGAGACGACCTGCGCAAAGATTATTTCGGGGTGTATGACCCAACCGATTCAGGAAGCATGGGGTACAATTGGAGGCAGGTCGTCTGGTACGCGCCCGAAAACATGATTTACGGAGTTCATGGGAACTCGGGATACTTGTTCCGCTTCGACCCGCGCGTTCCCCGTTTGGAGGTGCTGGACCGAATCACCTCACTGCCTTCGCAACGCAGCGGGATGTTTGATGAGTTCAGTTATGGGTACCTGGGATTCATCCTCGGCCCGGATGGAAAGACCCTGCATTACCTGACCGGCGGGCCTATTTTTCGTGGTGGAAAGAGGGTGGCGGGAAAAAGTATTGCGCAGAAGGGGGAATCGAAGGGGGAGGAAGATCTGCACCTCATCACCTATTATATTCCCACGGGGAAGTACGTTGACCACGGGGCCATTTTCTTCCCCGACGGCCAAAGACCGAAAGAGGTGAATTCCATCGCCGTGGGCAAGGATGGCTCCGTGTACGCCCTCGCCGCCGTCACTCAGAACGGAAAGAATCGGACCGATTTAATGAGGATTCCCGGTCCCATAAAGAGTCACTAACGTACCCGACGGCAGCATCGGACGGACACCTCTAGCGGAGGGTGGTTCCCAGGTCGTCCGAATACCCGGCCTTCAGGCGAGACCATTGGGCGGTGGGACGCCCGTTGGTTCGGATCGCTTGCTTGCCTTCAAACCGTTGCGGCCAGCCGGTCGGCGAG
>JBEKNU010000034.1:0-34470 GCA_049522495.1 Terriglobia bacterium | reverse complement strand
TAGCCCCGCGATTGCTCGTGGGGTCCAGCGACCTACCCGAGGGTTGTAGCGGGACGGGCCGCCCCTCCCCTCCTATTTGGTCTTGCTCCGTGTGGGGTTTACCATGCCCCCAGTGTCACCACTAAGGCGGTGCGCTCTTACTTTAATTCCCGGCGACCCGGGACCGCACCTTTTCACCCTTACCGCGCCGGTCCGCCCGAAGGCGCCGGCACGGCGGTATATTTTCTGTGGCACTTTCCGTACCGGAGGCGTACGTCCCGATGAACCGGGAATCCCCCTCTGGCCCTCGCCGTTAGCGAGCACACTGCCCTGCGGAGTTCGGACTTTCCTCTCCCCCACCCCTGCTAGCCCCGAAGAGCGGGGCGCTAAGGCGAAGCAGCGATCACCCGGCTTGCTCGCGCAGGTTCTATGATAGTCTCGTGGGATGGGCGGGTCAAACGGTTTACGGTTGGGGAGTCAGGAAACAGCACCGCTTCTCATGTCGGAGCGTTCAACGCGATGAAACCCTTCAAGCTGGTCGTACGGTATAGATTTCCATCTCTCCCGCGGAGGCTCTCCCTCAGCTTGCTGCTTTTGTTCGCGACGACAGCCGTCGCGCAGCAACAAGGAACCCAGGACCTCCTTTCGCAGGCCGACGAAGTTTTTCAACAGATGAGCCAGATTACCGGCCTGCCCATCAAGGCGCCTCTCAAAAAGCAGGTTATCAGCCGGCCGGAAATCGAAAAATACCTGACCCAGAACCTGCACGAAGAGATGACGCCGGCGGAAATCCACGCGCAAGAAGCCCTGGTGCGCTCCTTGGGTCTCGTGTCGCGGGATTTCAACCTGGAGAAGTTTCTGATCAGCTTCTACACAGAACAGGCCGCCGGTTTTTATGACCCCAAGCGCAAGACCATGTTCATTGCGGACTGGATCCCAGCCGAAACGCAGACCATGGTGCTTTCCCACGAACTCACCCACGCGCTACAGGATCAAAGCTGGGACCTGGAAACTTACCTCCACGGCGCTCGCGACGATGACGATGCCACAAACGCACGGCAGGCCGTGGTGGAGGGATATGCCACCGCGGCCATGCTGCAACAAGTTGCGGGAGGGGCGGATCTGGGGCAACTGCCGTCCATCGCGCCACTCATGGAAATGGTGGTTCATCAGCAGTTCGAGGAGTATCCCGCGTTCTCCAATGCCCCCTACTTCTTCCGCATGCAGGCGCTCTTTCCCTACGTCCAAGGCATGGGCTTTATCCAAGCCGGCCTGCAACTCGGCGGCTGGAAAGACCTCAATAGATTGTTCGAGCATCCACCGGAAGCCACCAAGCAAATCTTCGAGCCGCAGATCTATTTTCATCATCAGGCGCTTCCCCAGATCGCGCTGGCGCATCCGCCTGCGCTCGAGCAAGTGGCCGGCCTCCGGTTTCTGAGCGAGAACGCGCTGGGCGACCTCGGCTATTACTGCCTCCTCGGGCAACTCATTTCTGAGGACGAAGCCAAGGCCGTCGGCGCATCGTGGCTCGCGGACCGGTACCTGCTCTACGAGCATTCCGGTGGGAGTGACTTCGCGCTGGTGGCACGAACACGCTGGACGAACCCGGAAGCATCGCTGGCGTTTTTCCGCGACTACCACGCGATTCTGGCCCACAAGTATCCGGAACTCACCCCCGACAAGCGCTCAAGCGCGGACCTGTTTATTGGATCCGCAGCCAACGGCGTGACCCTGCTATTGCGCAAGGGAGACGAGTGCGTGTGGGCGGAAGGAGTTCCTGCCGCCAAGGCCGACGCCATGCTCGCATGGCTGCGCGCGCTTTGAGTCATCAGTCGTCAGTTTCCAGTTGTCAGCAAACCCTGCCTCGCCCTTAGGTTGTTACTGAGAACAGATGACTGAGAACTGACAACTGTCTTCGATGTTACGCTTCCGGAATTAAAGATCCGGTCGGCGCCCCATGCTCCGAGTGCAGCCGCCGTCTGCCCCCGTCCCCTCAATTAACATAATTTCCGAGTGCACTCGCCTGGAACTTTGGACTTGATTGCGGATACCTCGATAATCCCCAGACATCCCCGCAACTTAGCAAGTTAGGTGACTCCCACGCCTTTAGGAGTCGCCGACCCGAAACACGACATATTGTCAGCCTCCGAATGCCAAATTGTCCCTCCTCCACGCCAAATCTAGACGCTCAGCAACCCTATTTTGATATATATCAAAATCTATGTTTATTTTATTATGACGTTAAATATAATTAATTATGTTGTTGACAAACTACTTTTCCGGGATTGCCATACCGCAAATAATTTCCCTGGGTACGAATTGCACTGAACGTCATCGCCCTTCTAGTGAGGAACCCGCATGACGAACCCACTCAAATTCCCCAGCCATCTTTGGGTTTCTCTCTCCATTCCACAGCACAGCATTCTCTCCTCCCCGCCATTCCGTTAGGACAGACCACTCATGTCGTAATTCCCGGCCCCCGGGCCGGCGCCTACCGGACCGCTGATTCCGGTTTGGAGCAAAAGCTATGGACCCCCGAATTAAGCGCATCTTGAAAACCATCGAAGAGAAATTTGCCACGCGCCTGTTGGTGAAAAAGGTCGCCGAGGTTCTGGGCCTGAGCGTATCGCGTTTTGAGCATCTCTTCCGGGAAGAAATGGACTGTACGTTCACCACATACGTGCGGGAAGTTCGCTTGCGAAAGGCGGAACCCATGCTGGTGGATCGCATCAAGCGCGTCGAGCAAGTTGCCACCGACGTGGGTTACAACTATGCGCGCAATTTCACGCGTGATTTCACCAAGCGCAATGGTAAGTCCCCCTCCCAGTCCCGCGCGCTGCCCTAAAACGTAGCGCCGTCCTTCAGGGCGGCACATGATCGTAGCCCCGTCCTTTAGGGCGGCACGTAATTGGCTGAAGCCCGGCGCTGCACTCGAAATTAGGCCAGCACCCCGTCTCGCCCCCCTCCGCAGCAGAATTTGCGAGCTAATAGCAGATTTTGCGAAGTATCTGCTATTGACCTCTCGGAAAACGGGTTTATAACGGGTGCGATTTGTAATCGTGCAATACCGGCCTGACGCCAGTTTGTGCACCAGGCCACGGGGTTAGTCGAGTCCGGGGAAGAGCCGCTTCCCGGCCGTCCCTTAACAGCAGTATTCACGCCCTTGATCAGGAGGCCCGCCATGACGAACCGCTTCAAATTTCCGAATGAACTAATGGTTTTTGTCTTTGCTGCACTGCTTCTTCTCATTCCCAGTGTGGTCTCGGGGCAAACCACCCCCACTCCCACACGAGACCCCAGCGCCATCGCGCTGGCCAACCGCGCGCTTCAGGCGTTAGCGGGCGGCACGGCGCTCAATGACATTACACTGCAAGCCACCGCGAGCTACACGGCCGGTTCCGACCAAGAGTTGGGCGCGGCGACGCTTGCGGCATTGGGCAATCAGCAGAGCCGCGTCGCGCTCAGCCTGACCAATGGCCCGCGCACGGAAATCCGCAGCGGCCCGGTCGGTGATTGGCTCGGCCCCGACGGCGCGGAGCACGCCATGGCGCTGCACAACTGCTGGTCCGACGCTGCCTGGTTTTATCCCGGCCTGAGCCTCCAAGCCCTCAGCCGCGATCCTGGCCTCGGTTTGGCCTACGTCGGGCCCGAAACCAAAAGCGGCCTCGCCGTAATCCACTTGCGCTTCTTCCGCGTTGTCCCCAGCGCTTCGGCGGGTATCGACCCCACAGTTCTCAAGCTCAGCACCGAGGACCTCTACCTCGACGCCGCGTCCTTCCTGCCGCTGTTTCTGGATTTCAACGTGCACCCCGACACGGACTTCACCCGCAGCATCGCGGTCGAAATCGTGTTCAGTGGCTACCAGAAGATGAATGGGATCGCCGTGCCTGCGCGCATTCATAAATACCTGAATGGCAGTCTGCAGCTTCATCTAACCGTTGGTTCAGCCGCCATCAACTCCGGCCTTCCCGCTTCCGAGTTCGCCGTGACCGCCAGCACAGGAGGTGCGCAATGATCCGACCTTCCCTGAAATCTGCAATCTTCGTATTCGTGGTTCTATGGGCGTGCCCCTGGCCGTCCGCCGCCCAGATTGTCACCGGCCTTCCCCCGTTTGGTTCTTTTTCGGGTGGGCCCGACGTCGTCAACAACATCAACCACAACGACCACATCACGATTCCCGTTGCCCACAGGGCCGGCCGTGGCATCCCTTTCTCTTACGCCCTGACCTACGACAGCTCTGTCTGGACGCCCTACAGCGCGGGCTATTATGGGGCGTGGTCGCCTTCCACTTCTTACTGGGGGTGGAGCGCGCAGTCGTCAGGCATGTTCGGCAGTTATCACTTCAACGCCACCCAAGCGCTCTGCCCGGGTGTCAAGGGAACGTGCGTGAACAACGGAACCTGCACATACGTTAACGAATACAACAATTGGTCGTATACCGACCCATCAGGAACCCCGCACGGTATGGCCGGGACTGTGTATGATTACAGCGCATGTTCTCAGCAGGGACATGGAGCCTGGAGCGCCACGAGTACTTCCCAGGACGGGTCAGGGTGGACCCTGTCCTACGATGCGACGCCTGAGGCCACGTTCGCCTATGACGTTCACGGGGACACAATCGATTTTTTGAATCAAGACATCAAGGATCCCAACGGAAACGAAATTTCAAATACCGGCACCAGCATCTACGACACCCTGAGCTCCACAACCCCGGCGCTAAGCATTTCCGGCTCGGGCACGCCCTCCAGCCCGATGCTATACACCTACACGGCGGCGTCGGGCCAGCAGGAGACGGTCACGGTCAAGTACCAATCCTTTACTGTGCAGACCAATTTCGGCTGCTCCGGCGTTACCGAATTCGGCCCCCTCTCGTATAATCTGGTGAGCGAGATTGATCTGCCCGACGGGAGTAAGTACACCTTCGCTTATGAGGGGACACCAGGCTACTCGGGTAATGTCACCGGCCGCCTCGCGAAGATGACACTTCCCCAGGGTGGGGAGATTGACTACGCCTACTCAGGCGGCTCGAACGGCATCAACTGTTCCGACGGGTCCACCGCCACCCTGACGCGCACGGTGAAAGACAATAACGGCAACGCCGGCGTCTGGACTTATGCTTCCGGTTCCGTCACTGCGCCGGCGGATCCGCTGGGAAACCAGGCGTACATGGTTCTCTATTCCCAGAGCGGATACGAGACGGAGCGCGATATCTATAACACGCAGGGAGGCACGCTGCTGGAATCCATCTATACTTGCTACAACGGCGCGAGCTTCCCCTGCAACAGCACTGCGGCTTCGTTGCCCATCACGCAGAGCACCGTGACTACTTCCATAGGCGGGCTCGAATCCCAGGTAAATACGGACTACAACAGCTACAGCATGCCTACAGAGATCGACGAGTACGACTTCGGCAGCGGCGCTGTGGGCGCAGAATTGCGTAAGACGGTGACCGCCTACGCCGCGCCCGGCACCTACATCAACGACCGCCCGTCCAGCGTGACGGTTTACAACGGCTCGGGCGCACAAGTGGCCAGCAGCTCTTACTCCTACGACGGGAATGGCAATATGCTCAGCGTCTCCTCGGGGGGACTGACGAAAAGCTACACGTACAACAGCACAGGAACTGTCAATACCGCAACCGATGTAAATAGCGCTCAGACGACTTACACTTATGGCGCCGGAACCGCAAGCTGCAACGGCACTTTCCCTACCCAGGTCAACCTCCCGCTCAGCCTCTCCACCTCCGCCACTTGGAACTGCAATGGCGGGGTAACAGCGTCCTCGACCGACGCCAACGGGGAGCCCACCACCTACACCTGCAGCGATCCCTTTTCACGCCTGACCGCTACGACATTCCCGGACGGAGGTTCAAAAAGTACCACTTACACGAGCCCCACAGAACTTGATGTCTACACCGCTGTCACCGGCACTCTAACCCGGCACGACCTATTGGACCTGGATGGGCTGGGCCGCCCGATCACCAGCTCGCTGGTCAACGATCCTGATGGGCAGACCTACGACATAACTTCCTACGACGCTTTGGGGCGAGCCCTGAGCGCGAGCAATCCTTACCGAGGCTCCTCTGGCGGCGGCGATACCTACCAATACGACGCCTTGAAGCGCGTGACGAGAGTGACCCACGCCGACTCCTCGTACTCACAGATATCTTACGGGGGCAGCGCGTCGCAGAGCTGCGGTGCCTCCACGTACGGGTACGGTTATCCCACACTGTACACGGACGAGTCGGGGAACCAACGGCAAACCTTCACAAACGCCCTGGGGCGCGTCATTGAGGTCGACGAGCCCAATTCCGGCGGGAGCCTCACGGTCAATACTTGTTACATCTACGATACGCTAAACAACCTTTATCAGGTAATTCAGGGCAGCGCAACGCGCACCTTTAGTCACGACACGCTCTCCCGGCTCACCCAGGCGACCACTCCTGAAGCGGGCACCGTTTACCTCTACTATACTGCTTCCGGCGGTGCGCTCTGTAGCGGGAGTCCCAGAGCAATTTGCCAGCGCACGGACGCACGTGGCATCACGACGACTTATACCTACGATGCGCTGAACCGTCTGACGGGCAGGTCCTACTCAAACAATAATCCGACGGCGACCGCTTACACTTACGATCAGACGAGCTGTCTGGGATTGTCCGCATGTTACAATAAAGGGCGGCGGACCACCATGACTGACGCCTCCGGAACCACGCAATGGGCTTACGATGCGATGGGGCGAATCCTGCTCGAACACCGAACCATAAACTCGGTGACCAACAATATTGCGTACACCTATAATCTTGATGGCTCTACCGCTACGCTCACCTATCCCAGCGGGCGCACCATAACCTACTCGGTCAGTGCCGCCCAACGGCCTCAGTCGGCTGTCGACACCACCAACAGAGCGTGAATTACGTGCTCGACGCAACCTATGCTCCCCAGGGAGCCGTCGCGGGTGCTTTGTTGGGCTTTCAGAGTGGGGGCTTTGGGGGAATCACGTTTGCGGCCACGTATACCAATCGCCTGCTGCCCTATACGGTCACCGCCACCTCTTCGGCGGGCAGTGCCCTGAATTTGACTTTTGGGTACTATGCGAACGCCAACGTAGAAACCATCACCAACAATCTCAATACGGGCCGAACCCAAACCTTCACCTATGATAATCTCAACCGGCTGGCAACCGCTCAGACACAAGCCACGTCTGGTCAGTACTGCTGGGGGCAAAGCTTTGGCTACGACCGGTACGCCAATCTGCTTTCGGCCACGGTGACGCAGTGTACAGCATTCGGACTGACCCTCGGCGTCAACACGAACAATCAAATTACCAATCCCGGCTTTACCTACGATGCCTCGGGTGACATGACTTCGGACGGCACGTACACTTACGTCTGGGATGCGCGCAACCGGCTCCAGTCGGCTGGCGGGGTTACCTACACTTATGATGGTGACGGCAAACGGGTTATGAAGTCGAGCGGCACGCTTTACTGGAATTCGCCCGGCGGAACACCCTTGGCGGAGACTAACTCCAGCGGAGCCACGCTCAACGAATACATCTTTTTTGATGGCAACCGCGTTGCGCGACGAGACTCTTCCGGGAATGTGTACTACTACTTCCAAGACCAACTGGGGACCGCAAAAACCCTTACCATCTCTGCGGGTGTGGTGTGCTATGACGCGGACTTCCTTCCCTACGGGCAGGAAATGGCTTACACCAATAGTTGCGCGCAGAACTACAAATTCACCGGCTTGGAGCGCGACGGTGAGACCGGCTTGGACCATACCCTTCACCGCATGTACGAATCCACCTTGGGCCGCTGGCTCACTCCCGACAGACACCGGGCTGATCCGCTCAATCCGCAATCGTGGAATCGGTATGCGTACGTGCTCGATAATCCCATCAACTTCACCGATCCCTACGGCCTCGTGAACGTGTGGCAGGCGATTAAAGGCGTTGGGGAGGTACTTCTAGGTGGCTGTATTGTGGCTGCGTCAATTCCAGCCGAGGCTCCTACTTCAGGTGCTTCCACAGTGGGTATTCTTGGAGGGGGCAGTATGGCGGGGGCAGGGTTGATAAACATCTCTGGAGGGTCTATGGAAATACCGAATTCCTCCGAATTCTCCACCATGTATCTCACCCTCTCCAACCCCCTCGGGGCTTTAGTGGGAGGCGTTACCGGCAATCTGAATTATGCGGAAGGGGCCTCATTGCTGTTTGATACAGCTAACGTACTAACTGACATGGCAGAGGCCTTGAGCAATCCCCTCAGCCTCAGCGGCCTGAACTACTTGACACAAACCCTAAATACTGCAGCCGGAGTCGTCCAGTACGCGGACCAGAACACGCAAGAGCCGATCTATAGTGACGGTAACGTTACGACTGTAATCGTAACCGACACCGCGATGCAAGCGCCCGTATTCACTTCGGAAAACAACTCCCAGTTGGTGGACCAAGACGCCGGAAGCGACGGTGGGGATGACGACGGGGGAGGCGGCGGTGGCACCAGCGACAAAGGCGATGACGTTGCTGATGGCGGTTGCATATTTGTCGACTCATATTGACGGATGACAGTGGCGATGCTTGCACCAGTCCGAGCCCCGGGAGACTGCTGACGGGCTGCACGTGCACACTTATCAAGGTGAACGGTGCCACGTTGGAATGGGATCCTAGTGACGGGACAGACATAAAGAGGCAGCACTAACTTCGAGAGAAAAGGTATCTTCAATAATGAGAGTTAACCTAAAGCTTGCCAGATTGCTTCTGAATCTCACTGTGCTAGGCACTTCCTTCTTGTACTTTCTGCGCGGTATGTCGCCAAGATTCCTTTTGATTCCGACCACGGTCGCCATAGTGTTCGTGAACGCCGTCTTCTCGTGGGCTCAACGATCCAGACGGAGCGAGGCGTTGCCTGCGGTGACGGGTTCGACCGCCAAAGGGCCCGAACAAAGTACCTCAGACGCCAAGCCCGCCCGCCTGAATGCGCGACTGCTCTTCTCGGCTGCCTTGGTGGGTGGCATTCTATGGGGGCTCGGTACCGCCCATGAAACCAAGCATTGGATATTCCTCCCAGCCGGCCTCTTCGTTGGGTACACATTGGGCCAAGTGCTTTTAAAGAAGTACCGATGATAGTTCCCGACAGCGCCGCCGGACCCCATTGCGGGACAGGGTCCGGCCACGGTCAGCACCCTCATGAGGGTAGGCCTTTCTTTTGGTAAGGAACCCGCGGTCAATTCCAATCGGCCATTGACCGTGTCTATCTCTCAGATTCGAGACATGAAAGGGGGGTAATGGTGCCGATCAGTTTGGAACAGTGGCGATCAACGAGTGGTGAGCGGGGTAGCGAGTTGTGCGCATTTCAGCACCACTCTGCGGCTCTTATCCTGGTGAACGCGCACCCTTTGGCATCAACAGCAGTGACGATTTGTAACGGGTGAGGCACAGGTTCAAAATTCAAAATTCAAGAGAAGGGCGGCAACCATGTTCATCAGTCGCGAAGAACTGATTGAAGAGATCGAAAGCCACATTCGGAAATCCGGGGGGCGGTTTGGCGAGTGGTCCATAGGGACGGCCAAAGATTGTGGCGGGCCGTTCTTTCAGCGGCATCTGGCGGCCGATCTGGGCGACGGGTTGGCCTATCGCGAAGCCTTTACCACCACCGCCGCGCAAGCCGTGGTCGACCACCTAGTGAATGATCGCGGCCTCGCATTGGAACGCGACGCCGTTCCCGACCCCGGCAGAATCGTTTTCATTTACCGCCCAGGAAAAGAAGCTATCAGCCATCAGCTTTCAGCCGTCAGCAAAGGCGGCACGTCCTTAAGCTCTTACTAAAAACTGATAACTGATGGCTGACAACTGCCCTTCCGTGCCGCGCCCCCCCTTTTCACATTAACGAGGTATCAGCGAAGGCGCCGTCCGGTGTAAACTGGCGAGTCTTCCCATGGAGAATGCTGGATTCCCCTGAGGTGCGTTCGATGAACCCGCCGGAAGCCGATAAAGTGCGCGACGCGCTGGCGCAAGGACGCTGGGATCACGCGGTCGCGTTGCTGCAGCAACTCGGTCCCGTGGATGCCGCGGATGTGATGATGGGCCTCCCGTTTGAGGAGCAGCGGGTTCTCTTCCGCGTCATGCCCGATGATCTCGCGGCGGCTTTGGTCAGCCACTTTCCCTACTACCACTCGTACGTCCTGCTCCACACGCGGTCTATAGAAAAGTTGCGTGCGATTATCGACAAGATGCAGCCCGGCGAGCGGCTGCAATTCTTCGATGAACTGCCGGGGGAAGCCTGGCAGCGGATGATGGACGAACTCTCGGGCGAGTATTCCCCTGCGGCCCAAAGGGAGGAGGGTAGTGAGGTCGCGGGCGCTATTTCCAGGCCGGTGCCTGCGGAAGAGCCCATTGCCGAGGCCGTGCAGGTTGAGAAGTCCTTCCTCCAACCCGACGGCCGGCAGATCCAAGTGATCGCACCTACGGATTTATCCCTGGAGGCCAACACCATTACCGCTCTCCTGGGTCCTTCCGGTTCGGGAAAATCCACTCTCTTACGAATCCTGACGGGCTTGATCCAACCCACCAAAGGCATCGTCCTGTGGCATGGTCGGCCATTGCACGAATGCGCCCCCAAACTGGCGATTGTGTTTCAAAGCTTCGCTCTCTTTCCGTGGCTCACGGTGTTGGACAATGTGGAAACGCCCCTGCTGGCGCGAGGCATGGAACATTTCGAGCGGCACCATCGCGCCCTGCGCGCCCTCCACGCTGTAGGACTGCAAGGATTCGAATCGGCTTATCCTAAAGAACTCTCGGGCGGGATGAAGCAGCGCGTGGGCATTGCGCGGGCACTGGCCCTGGAGCCTGAGATTCTGTTTATGGACGAACCCTTCTCGGCCCTCGACGTTCTGACCGCGGAAAATCTGCGCGGCGAACTGATGGAGCTGTGGCTGGGGAAAAAAATCCCAACGCGGAGTATCTTCCTGGTCACTCACAACATCGAAGAAGCGGCGCTGCTCGCTGACCGCATCCTCGTGCTGGGGAGAAATCCCGCTCGCATCCGCGCCGACTTCCGCATTCCCCTGAAACAACCGCGGGACCGCAACTCCGCCGAATTCCTGGTCTACGTTGATTATATTTACAAGTTGATGACTCAGCCGGAACTCGAGCCGGCGCCCCTCACCGCCCCGGCGCGAGCGACGAAAGCTCCTTACCCGATGTTGCCTCACGCCCGGCCTGGGGGCATTGCGGGAATGCTCGAACTGCTCAATGATCGCGGGGGAAAGGACGACTTGTATCACATCGCGGACGAACTGTTATGGGAAGTGAATGACCTGCTCCCCATCCTCGAAGGCGCAACATTGCTGGCTTTTGCGCGGACGGAAAAAGGTGATGTGGAAATCACCGAGAAGGGGCGCGAGTTCGCGAGCGCGGACATCCCCACGCGCAAGGCCTTATTCCGCGAAGCCGCCCTCGCCCATGCCATGCTTCTTCAACAGATCAGAAACAGCCTCGCCAGCAAGTCCGACGGCGCCATGCCTATGGAGTTCTTCCGGGATATCCTGGACGAACATTTTTCCGAGGAAGAGACGCAACGGCAAATAGAAACCGCTTTGAACTGGGGCCGATACGGAGAGATCTTCTCTTACGATTCGGAGAGCGACAAGCTGTTCTTGCACCGGCTTGAACACAGTGGAGATTCTCACGGGAATCTGCTGCACCAGGAATAATGCCACCGCCGCCCAAAACCTCTTCGGGAGTTCCACCGTGGGGCGTGTTTCCCTCGGCGGCCCCCTCCCTGTTGCGAGACCTGCCCATCCTGATCGCGGGGTTCGCGCTCTTCTATGGATTGCTCACCTTTGCGCGCTATGGAATCGGTCCCGTCAATACCCAGGCGGAAATCCAGCTTTCCCCCGCCGCCTTGCCGAAGTATGCCTTTTTCTCCGTGACGCGGATTGTGATTGCGTATTTTCTCAGCCTAGGTTTTACGCTGGTGTACGGATATGTGGCTGCGTACAACGCCAAGGCTGAGCGATTCATGATTCCACTCCTGGATATCCTGCAATCCATCCCTGTGCTCAGCTTCCTCCCCCCCGTCATGATCGCGATGATCGGATTGTTTCCTCACAGCCAATTGGGAGCGGAGTTGGGGTGCATCGTGCTGATCCTGACAGGGCAGGTCTGGAACATGACCTTCAGTTTCTACTCTTCCTTGAAAAGTATTCCCCGTGAGATGCACGAGGCCGCGGAGATTTACCGCTTGTGTTGGTGGCAGCGCCTGTGGCAAATGGAGCTTCCCTACGCGGCCATCGGGCTCATTTGGAATTCCATCATGTCGGTGGCGGGCGCCTGGTTTTTCCTGATGGCCTGCGAAATGTTTGTGTTAGGGAATCGCGACTTGCGGCTTCCCGGACTGGGCTCTTACCTCCAAACGGCAGCCAACGCGGGCAATACGCGTTCCATCGCCTGGGGTTTGGGGGTCATGGTCGCGATCATCGTGCTGCTCGACCAGGTGGTTTGGCGCCCCATTATCGCTTGGGCGGAGAAATTCAAATTCGAGCAGGTCGAGGCAGCCGAGCCCCCACGCTCACCCATCCTGGATCTTTTGCGCCGCTCGACCATCATCCCGCTCGCCGCGCGCGTGTCCATCCGGCCGGCACGCGAGGCGTTGAACCTCTACTTCGCCAGAGCCGCCGCTTTGCCGCGCGGGCGTGCACGGAGGGGTGAACTCACGCAATGGACGTGGCGAGTGCTCATGCTTGCCGGACTGGTAGCCACGGCGTATGCGGCGATCCGCATGGGCCAGATGCTTGTGGCGTTATCAAGCGTGGAAGTTTGGGGAATTGTCCGAGGAGCAGGAGCAACATTCTTGCGCGTGGAAGTAACTTTGGTGTTGGCAGGACTATGGACCATCCCAGTGGGCGTCTTCGCAGGTTTGCGACCGAGGCTTTCCGCCCTCTTGCAGCCCCTCGCGCAAATTGCCGCCTCGGTGCCCGCCACCGCTTTGTTCCCGGTCATCCTGCTGATGCTCGTTCGGATCGGCGGCGGAATGGGGATCGGTTCCATGGTCTTGTTGTTGCTCGGCACGCAATGGTACATCCTGTTCAATGTCATCGCCGGCGCCAGTGCCATTCCCACGGATTTGAAAGAAGTGTGCGGCGTGTTCCGGCTGGGAAACGTCGAGCGCTGGCGGAAATTAATCTTGCCGGGAATTTTCCCTTACCTGATCACGGGGTTCATCACCGCGTCGGGCGGCGCCTGGAACGCGAGTATCGTTGCCGAGTACTTCCATTTTCAAGGGAAAACGCTGTCCACCGTAGGGCTGGGCGCAGTGATCAGCCACGCCACCGACACGGGAAATTTTCGCGTGCTCCTGGCGGCGACCATGGGCATGGCCGCCATGGTGGTCACTCTGAATCGCCTCGTTTGGCGCCGGCTGTACGGCCTGGCGTCCACGAAATTCAAGCTGGAAACCTGATCCTCAGATCACGCAGATTTCACAGATTTGAGCTAAGGCACCCCGTAGAGGGGATCGCGCAGAGCGAAGCTCTGCGTTTTCGTCAGCCGCAGAGCTTCGCTCTGGGCAATCCATACCTATGGCACCCCGTACAACCAACGGCCGCGCAGTTCGTTCGTCGCTGAGAAAACGAGAACGTCCCCTTCGCGGCTGCAAAGAATGCGTTCCCCGCGGCTCCCGGGCTTCGGCCCTTCGGCAAACAGAGTGATGCTCGAAGGCAGGCCGGCGACGGGAATGCGCACCATCCCTGTGCCGGAGACTTGTATCTGGATGACCGCGCCGTCGGCCACGCGCCGCGCTGCGGCGACGGGAGCCCATCCGATTTCGTCCATGTCCGCGTCGGCAAAAACCCTCTTGCGCCCATCGACGGTAATCTCATGGCATTTCCGGCCGGCGAAGGCGATCAGGTTCCCCTCGCCATCGATACGGAAAGCCACGGCGTGCTCGCCGGCGAAAGTTAAGGTGTGGCCGTTCGCGCGTAATACTTCCAGCAGAATGGAATCGGAGGGTGGCGGATTGCGTTCCGCATACTTGCGATCCTCTTCCGAATCGCGGGAGAAGCCGCCCGCCCCACCTTCTTCGGTTTCTCTCAGGTGCGGTGCTAATGCCACGGCGCCGTTAGGAAACCGGCAGGTCAGGTAATGGCCTGTGCGCGAGAGGTGGTCGGTATTATCGTTGTAGCCGGCAAACTTGTCCGTGGGGGGGTAGGCGCCCAGCGCGTCTAGTATTTCAAACCACGTGCGAACGTCGTAGCCAAGGCTGCGCGACTGGTCATCGCGCGGGCGGAAGCCCAGAAACGTGGCGTTGCCTCGCTGCGTACCCACAATCCGCTCCTGGACCCGCGCCACCACGCTTGTCCCCGGGCGGGGGCGCACCTGGTAGATGCGGTCAACCAGAAAGTCCGTCAGGATCACTTGGGGCTCGACGGCGGCCAGCGGACCTTCGAATCCCACCAGCCTGCCGGGAACAGCAATGCCGTCTCCCGGTAGCGGCTCGTAATCCACCCCCAAGAGATCCTGCCAAGTCTCCCGCGCGGGCTCGCCCTCAAACGCCACAAGCGGCGGAGGGCCGGACCAGATCAGGCGGCCGCCGCCGGCCACGAATTCCTGCATGAACGCCAGCAGTTTCCGCGAGGGAAAGGGCTCGAAAAGTGTCACCAGGGTGGTGAAACGCCTGCCGGCCATCTCGATCGCATTGCCGTTGACTTTCCCGCGCTCGAGCAACTTGTCGGCGGTGACGTAGTTCGCGTAGCCGTACTGCACCATCCAACTGCCAAAGCGTTCCTCGGCGGCGACCAAATCGAGCGGGTAAAGCATCAGCACTTCTGTGTCGCGGTGCTGCATATCCTCAACCGCCGCATACACGGGGGAGCCTTGCACGCCGTAGGTCTCTTCCAGCGCGGTCCGCCGCTTGCTGATTTCCGGCGGCAGGCCCCAATGTGCTGCGTATGAGTAAGGCACTTGATTGAGAATGCCCGTGGAGGCAGCAAGCGCCAAGGCAAAATAATCTCGGTCCATCCAGCCGCCTTCCGCGTGGTCATTGCCGTTGCCCGTGAGAAAATCCCCCCATTTGAAATAGTCATAGCAAGCGGCCGCGGCCTGCTGGACGGTGTTCGACCAAACAAAATTGGAGGTGTACTCGTACTGTGCCCGCCAGTGGCCCGCTTCGTTGTTCGCCCAGTAATCGATGGTGGGGCTTTCGGCCCAGGTGGCGTGGGCTCGCGCGGGGAGTTGCTGCCCCATCTTGTGTTCCGCATAGTGCTTGGCTTGCACAAAAAGATCCACCACGCCGTCTTGTAGCAGATGGTAATAGTGCGCGCGGAACAAGGCCGTCCGCTGGATCGCTTCCGGGGTTGCGCCGAACGTATGCATAATGCCTTGCTTGGCGGTCAAGTCGACGGCAAAGTCCTCCTGGCCGTGCACAAAGTAAATCAAGTATTTGGCGAAGTCCGCGTACTCCGCCCCATAGTGCGCGGCGAACTCGCGAGCCAATCCAGGGCTCACGTAGCGCAGGGCGAACTCCCCGTGATCGTGATGGCCGAAGTATTCCCAATCCTGCTGGATGTGCATCTCGTCGGAGTAAAGCGCATTCAGGCGGACGCCCGCCGCGGCATACTGATCGACGAGGTGGGTTAGAAAGGGAAGCGCCTTCGGGCTGAAGTAGTCCATCTCCGGAGTGCGGTACACTTGCACTACCAGCACGTGATCCAATCCGGCCCGGTCGACGGAGCCGATGCCGTGCACGCGGATGCGCACGGCCCGAAAATCGCCAGTGTGTACGGTAATGTTGGCCAGGCGCTCAACCCCCATGCCGTCTTTGATCTCCACGATGTCGGCGGGATCGACTGCGCGGTAGAAAGTGCCGGGCACGCGCGTTTCGCGGAAGGCAAACGCCCGCACCCCTGCGTCCTGGACCACGAACGGCCCCTTATTGTTCACCCACTGGTGGTGCTGCCAGAGCTCTACGCTGAAAGCGCCGGTTTGGGGATCGCGCAAGCCCTCGCGGTAGTGCATCCACACACCCGATTCGCCCGTCTGGGCGGTGTAACCCTTGCCCAGTTCCAGAGGTGTGAGCAAGCTCAACTCGAGGCCGAGTCCGTAACCGGCGGCGAAGCGGCTGATGGCGGCGACTTTGGAAATATACTCATCCGTATCCGGCATCAAGAGCCGCGGAGTGTCCTGGCCGGGCCGGTATTCTTTGAAGAAATGATCGAACGCCACGATGAGGGTTCGTTCGCCCCGCGCCCTGGCGCTCTCACAGACTTGCCGCAGGCTTTCATTAAAGGACGTGCGGCCGGTAGAAAGGTTGATGACCTTGTCCGGATCTGAGGCCAGCGTTTCCAGTTCGTCGTCGCGAACCAGGATGATGCCCGAGCGGGGAATCTGAAACCCCCAAGGCCCTGGATACGTCAGCAGTTCGCCACGGTAGACATTTTCGGGTGTTGAGGAAGCGGTCCCGACCCGTTGCCCTCCCGCGCAGGGTAGGAGGAGCATGGTCAGCATGATCAGAATCAGGGCTTTTCGCATTTTGCCATCAGCCGACCACGGAATCATCCAACCCGTACCGCGATGTGGGCCGGCCGGGAGCGGGATTTGTGCCTGATGAGGATATCAACATCCTGGTCCAAAGCCACGAGAAAGCGGATCAGCCGTTCTACGGAAAAACCCTCGAGCTTAAAGTGCAGAAGCGCGGAAATCTTGGGCTGGTTGATGCCGAGCAACGCTGCGGCGTCGGCTTGGGAGAGCCGCCGCCGCTTTACAATGTGGCATATGGTCGCTCCCAGCCTGGCCTTGGTGTCGAGCTCGGCGGCATCCGGGAAGTCTCAAGTCGGCAAAGACGTTGCCGCTGCTGGGAGTAATCTGTGCATGATGGGGTTTAGCCATATCTTTCCTCTCAGGATAAGCTGTCAAGCGGCTTCTTGGCGGAACAGTACCCTCTGGTTGCGGGCACCGAGCACCTTCCGGGCGAATCCTCACCCATGTGTATTAACGAGACAGTACGGGTGGTTACCTGTGGTGTTGCGCCACCGGCAGTTCCACCACGCGCACTTCCACGTCGCGGTCGCGCAAGACTGCCACCACCTGTCCCGCGCCATCCGCCACGACGCTGGCTCCACCGTAGGTCTGTCCCTTCCAGGGGCCGTGCATGATGACTCCCACCAAATCGGTGCCCACCACGGGGCATTTCCAACCCTCGGCGCGGCGGGCGACAAGATGCTCGAGATCCTTTTCGTGCTGGGGCCACTTGTCGAACTCGGCGGCCCACCCGTAGGGCACCAGCACCAGATCAGGTTTCAGTTTGCTGATGCGCTCGGCGTAATCGTCCACAAAGGTGTCGGCGCAAATCAGGATGCCGATTCGGCCATACTCCGTATCCACGGCGCCAATTCCTTCCGGTGCTCCCACGGCGTAAGGCGGGTCCATCAAATGCGCCAGGACGTTTAGCTTGCGATGCTTCCAAAGCAGCTTCCCGGTCTTGTCAACGAGGATGGTTGAATCGTAAAGCCGCTCGCCGTCTTTCTCGTCAAGCCCGATGGAGATCATCAAACCGTATTGGCGGGCGAGCGCGGCGATGCGGTCGCTGTCCGCGCCGGGGATGGGCGTGGCCAGGCGATGTGCGTCAGGATTCTGCCAGCCCAGAATTACCGATTCCGGAAACGCGGCAATGTCCGCCCGTTCGGCGCGAGCCTGCTCCAGCGCATACTCGATGCGCCTAAAGTTTCCTTCTCGATCACCATCAATAGCCAGGATTTGACAGACTGCAATGCGCACCGTCGGAGGGCCCTCCTTTGGCAGGGTGAGTGCCGGAAGCAAACTCAAGAGGAGTGTCACGCCCATAGGTTGATCCCGCGAATCTGCTCCTTCATCGCCTTACGCAACCGTGTCACAGCACTCTGGCATGCTGCACCGGTGGGCGACGGCCGCCGCGCTAAGGTGTACCTCGCCATGCCCCGGAAGTATAACGGAGGGGTTTACATTTCGCCACCAGCAGTGGGCCATGCCGCCGCGACCAAACCGTCACCCCTCGCAGCCTTCCGCAGGGGTCACGCCGCTGCCATGAGTCGATAACAGGGTGCTTTGGTCCAGCGAACCCTGTGGGCTTGACAACTTCCTGAAGGTCGTCCAGAGTGCTGACGCTTGCAGCGCGTGAGAGATGGTTCGCGACAAACTGCAGAGCCCGGGAGCCCCCGATGTCGAGCATCGAATCTTTTGTCGGTGAACCACATAAAGACCGCTTCCTTGCGGCCCTACGGGGAGAGCGCACTGATCGTGTGCCCCATTTCGAGA
The DNA here is from genome assembly GCA_049522495.1 of Terriglobia bacterium. Classification (GTDB taxonomy): domain Bacteria; phylum Acidobacteriota; class Terriglobia; order UBA7540; family UBA7540; genus Bog-366. Next base: position 16,206 of record JBEKNU010000034.1, on the reverse strand, counting down.
TTCTTATCGAGGACCAGCACGTGGAAAGGCTTCTTGGCCGGCCTGCCGGCAACACTCTGGGCGTAGGCGGCGATCCCGCCAAAGGCGCAGCGGCGGCGGAAGGCACTCGCCCCATGTATCCCCGGGACTACATCGAGTTGTGCCGCGCCATGGGGCAGGATGTAATTGCGCTGGAGGCCATCTGGACGCCCATCAAGCACCTTCGGCCGGATGGAAGGGTTGGACCCATCACTGACCGAAGCATCAAGACTCGTGCTGACCTTGACCGCGTGGTCTGGCCCGGTGAAGCGGACTTGACCGAAAGACTTCAGTACGTCAAGGAGTACGTCGCCGCCGCTCACGGCACCGGCATCGGCGTAGTCTTCCTTTGCGCCTCGATCTTTCAGACGCTTTACGAGTTCGTGATTGGCCTGAATGATTGCATGGTCATGGTCCTTGAGGAGAGAGACCTTATCGAAGAGATGATGTCACGCTCGGCGGATTACTACGCAGAACTGTCGCGCCGCGCCGTGGAAGCCGGCATCGACGTCCTCTTCTGCGCCGATGATTTTGCTTTGAAGACCGGATTCTTCGTGCGCCCGCAACTCTTCGAAAAGATATGGCGCCCCCATTACGAGCGCATTCTCGCTCCGGCCCGCGCGGCCAAGATTCCCATCATGTTTCACTCGGACGGCAACATTGATGCGGGCATCGAAATGCTGCGCGAGATGGGAGTGAGTGCCGTCCATCCCATGGACCCGTCGGGGATTGACTACCGGGATTTCAAGAAGCGTCATGGATCGTCCCTGACGTTGTTTGGCAACATCGACATAACGTGGCCGCTTGTCCAGGGAACGCCTGCCGACGTCGAGCGCGACGTCCGCGACCACATGGAAGCACTCAAGCCGGGAGGCCGGTGGGTGGCGGCCAGTAGCCACAGCATCGTGAACTATATCCCTCACGAAAATTTCACCGCTATGATCAACGCCTTGCACAAATACGGCGGCTATTGAAAAAGCTGCGGCGGCAAAGACCTCATTCCCTGGGGCCGGATTTAGGAACTGGAAATTCAGGTTAGGAAAAATTACCGAAGCGTGAACAATTGGAGCGTGGATATCTCGGGGGATCCCGGAGGACAATGCTGGGATTAAAGTTGGCCTTACTCCCTGCTCTCCAAGGAGTTGGTGCGGAAGGGGGGATTCGAACCCCCACGCTCTTGCGAGCGTCAGCCCCTCAAGCTGGTGCGTCTGCCAGTTCCGCCACTTCCGCACAAAAGGCTGTTATCGGTTGTCGGCCATTGGTTGTCAGTTATCGGTCGCAAGGGGGACAAGCACTTGCCGACAGCCGATGACTGGGAACCATTCTTTCTACTTCTTCGCGGGCGTGGGAATCGCCGGGGCAGACTTGGCCGGCACGTTCTCCAGCACCGAGCCTCCGCCCGCTCGCTGGGCATGGAGGTACAAAGTAATCGATGTGACGACAAAAATTAGTCCCAACACCCAAGTGATTTTGGCCAAAAGGGTGACCGAGCCCCGCGGGCCGAAAGCCGCCTGACTGGTTCCCCCGAAGGCCGCTGTGATGTCCACGTTTTCGCCGCCCTGGAGAAGTACCCCTCCGATCAGCAGGAGGCAAACAACGACGTGTAAGATTTCGATCAGAGTGATCATTCCGCTCCTCGTGCCCTTCTTAACTTAATGGCCCAACACGTGATCCGCCGCGGCGGAGCAGCAGCCTGAAGATCCATACTTCCTGGGCAGAAACGCAAAGCTCAAGATAGCTGGAAAGGGACTAGCTCGCGCTCGCCGATTACCCTCGAGGATAATTCACCAGAGCAGTAAACGAATCCACTTTCAGACTCGCTCCTCCGACCAGTGCGCCGTCAATCTCTTCTTGGGCCATCAGCCCGCCAACATTGTCGGGCTTTACGCTGCCACCGTAAAGAATGCGCAGGGCGCTCGCTTCTTTTTCTCCGAACTTTCGCCGGGCCAGCTCACGCAGGAGGCGATGGCTTTCTGCTGCCATTTCCGGCGTTGCGGTGCGCCCCGTGCCAATCGCCCAGACCGGCTCGTAAGCAATTATGATACGGGAAAAGTCGGAGGGGGTCAATCCGGCTAAGCCGCCCTCGAACTGGGTTTTCAGCACTTCCCCCGTGCGGCCGGATTCGCGCTCCGCCAGGGTTTCGCCGACGCACACAATGGGAGTAAGGCCCGCAGCCAGTGCCGCCTTGAGCTTGCGGTTCACCTGCTCGTCGGTTTCGCCGTGATCGTGGCGGCGCTCGGAGTGGCCGATGATGACGTGCGTGCAGCCGGCGTCGACCAGCATCACGGGGGAGACGTCGCCGGTGTGCGCGCCTTCCTTGTCCCAGTGCATATCTTGCGCGGACACCGCAACCTTCGATCCCTTGGCTGCCTGCGCCGCGGCGGCCAATGCCGTGAAGGGCGGCCCCACCACCACTTCGCAGTGCTCGGCTTTCGCCGCCACCGGCTTGATCTTCTCGATAAAATCCACCGCTTCTGCGATGGTCTTGTACATCTTCCAGTTTCCAGCAATTACGGGTTTGCGCATGATTTCCGTCCTTGGTTAAGAGTAGGCAGTCGGCAGAAGGCAGTAGGCAGTCCGCACTCGGCAGTCGGCTGCGAGCGACCTAGAGGGTCTGTCCCCATGTTCTAAGTGCTTCGTTGGCTCGATCACGCACCGCTTCGACAAGTCGCAGATCGCGATCGAGCCGGTTGGCTTCCGCTCGCCGCCAGGCAAAGATAAGTTCAAACCCGGGGCATATGTTCGTGAAGTCGCGCTTGGATTCGATGAATTCTTCCTTGATCTTGCGTTGGTCAGTTGCATTGATCAACCGATGCACTCGTAGCTTCTCTGAGAGATCTTCAAAGCCGTTATCCTCGCGGCGAATCTGCCTGATTTCTTCCGAGGCCCAAAAATCATAGTACTGCCCAACGCTTAGTTTATTCCCGTGTAGCGGTAGGAAACGTGACATGAAATTAAGGGTGAGACAAGGTTGGATTTTCCACCCGTTTCTAGCTAGATCAAAGAACTCATCCTTTACTACTGTTTTGAAAAAGGTCTGCGCCTGAGACATGTTGTTACCGGGGTATATACAAATCGCGATGCAGCCACCTTCCCAGCGACGCAGGTAAACCCACCATGCGCCTCCACCGCGAGGCAACTCGATGTAATAGTCACCTCCCGATGGCCAGTACTTTACCCTTCCGGGGGCGATCGTCTCTAATATGACTCTGCAGCGCTCCTGGACCTGCTCTTCTCCTCTTGCGTTGCCCAGCGTCTTCTCGCCACAACTCCTGCCACGGCTTTTCGGACCTCTCACTCGGCGCCTCCTCTTGACCTATCTATCGGAGTAAACCCCGTCCGCTTAGTATTCAACAGGGGTAAGATACACGATATAGGAGGACTTCAATCCAAGGGCTTGTCCGTCGTGATAGCTCACCGTGGAGCAAACTTTCCAGGATCGCTAATCATCGCGTGCAACATCCTGCCAATTTCCTCACACGCTGCGGCCAGCTGTTGGTGTACATCCGGCTTAAGGTAGCCGCAGTCCCGCGCAAAGTCGAGCCATACTCCTGTCTCGGTAGCCTCACCGTCCGCGTCTGCCAGCTTGCTCGAACACATAGCGGGGTACTGCCTCTTTCGGTATCCTTCGGCAATATTTGCCGCGACGGAGCGTGAAGATCGACGGATTTGGCTGGTGAGGGAGTAGCGTTCGTCCGTTGGGAACGACCGCGATTGGCGAAAAACTTCCATCGCAGTCTTGTACGCCAACTGGTATACGTGCAACTCCTTTACCCCGCCAACCGGTCTATCGCGCACCAATGCCATGGCGATCACCCGCGGGTAATTCCTGACTGCCCACTGCCTACCGCCTACTTCTCCGTCAAGGCCCCGACGCCGGGGAGGGTGATCCCAGAGAGAAACTCGAGCGAAGCTCCGCCGCCGGTGGAGATATGCGTGATCTTCGCTTCCACGCCGGCCTTTTTCACCGCCGCGACAGAATCTCCGCCGCCTACCACCGATACTGCGGATGAATCGGCGACGGCGCGGGCGATGGACATGGTACCTTCCGCGAACTGGGGAATTTCAAAAACTCCCATCGGGCCGTTCCAAAAGATGGTCTTGGCCCTGGCGATTTGGGCGGCATATTCAGCGCGCGTACCCGGCCCGATATCCACGCCCATGCGGTTGGCGGGAATACTGCGGGTGGGCGCCACTTCCGCCACCGCGCCGGCGTCGAGCTTCTCCGCCACAAGGTGGTCGTGGGGCAGGCGAAGTTCAATGCTGCGGCGCTCGGCGAATTGCAGCAGGTCGCGAGCCAAGTCGAGCTTGTCTTCCTCAACCTTGGACAGCCCGACTTCCACGCCCTGCGACTTCAGAAATGTGTAAGCCATGGCGCCGCCGATCAAGACGCTGTCTGCAAACTTCATCAAGTTTTGCACCAGTTCGATCTTGTCGGATACCTTGGCGCCACCCACGATGGCAACATAGGGCCGCTCGGGGTGTCCAACCGCTTTGCCCAGGTATTCGAGCTCTTTCTCCATCAATAATCCCGTCGCGCAAAAGGACAGGTAGTGAGTAATGCCCTCCGTGGAGGCGTGGGCACGATGCGCGGAACCGAACGCGTCGTCCACGTAAACCTCAGCGAGCGCGGCGAGCTTCTGGGCAAACTCCGGCACATTTTTCTCTTCCTCGGGATGGAAGCGCAGGTTTTCCAGCAAAAGCACGTCACCGTCTTTGAGCCCTCTCGCCGCGGCTTCCGCTTCCGGGCCGATGCAATCGGTCGCGAAGGCCACGGGCTTGCCGAGCAGTTGCGCCAGGCGCAGGGCCGTCGGTTTGAGGCTCATTTTGGGATTGGGCTTGCCCTTGGGCCTGCCCAGGTGGGAGGCCAGAATCAGCCGGCCGCCGCGCTCCAAGATATACTGAATGGTGGGCAGCGAGGCTTGGATGCGCGTGTCATCCGTGATTTCGCCGGCGTCGTTTAAGGGCACGTTGAAATCCACGCGCATGAAAATTCGCTTGCCTTTGGGATCGAGGTCACGAACGGAAAGTTTAGCCATAGGGATGATTCCTCATTTCAGGATTGGCAGCGAGCTGGACAGGGTCCGTTGTCAGTCGTCCCCGGTCCGTTGGCGGTGGCAGGGATGGCTCCATCCAGCTCACGGCTAGATCCACCTAAGCGGGAATGTGGTCACATCGGATTTCGCCTAGCGTGACGTCGAATCCGGATTTACGTGACCCCAGCGGCTTCGGTGTTTGCAGGAAAAAATTCCAGCTTCGCCGGGTGCCATCATCTCACTCGTTGCCCGCCCGGAAGGCAACGGGCGACTGACCACGGACCAAGGACAGCCGCCCGCCGCCTTCTGTTCTCCGTTTACTGCCTACTGCTCTCCTACAGTCCCTTCTTCGCCACGAAGTTGATCAGGTCGCGGACGCGGCAGGAGTATCCCCACTCGTTATCGTACCAGGCGACGACTTTCACCAGCGTGCCGTCAATCACTTTGGTAAAGCCCGCGTCGACCATGGACGAATGCGGGTTGCCGGTGAAGTCCTTGGAGACCAGTTCCTCTTCGACGTACTGAAGGATGCCCTTCATGGGGCCTTCTGCAGCCTTCTTAAGGGCAGCGTTCACTTCCTCGGCGGTGGTGGGCTTCTCGACAAGCGCCACGAGGTCAACCACGGAAACGTCAGGCGTGGGGACGCGCATGGCGTAACCATCCAGCTTGCCCTTGAGTTCGGGGATCACCAGTCCAATGGCCTTGGCCGCGCCGGTGGTGGTGGGTATCATGCTAAGAGCCGCAGCCCGCGCCCGCCGCAAATCCTTGTGGGGCAGGTCAAGGATTTTTTGGTCGTTGGTGTAAGCGTGAATCGTGGTCATCGATCCCTTGAGGATCCTGAAGCTGTCGTTAATGACCTTCGCCGCTGGGGCCAAGCAGTTGGTGGTGCAGGAAGCGTTGGAAAGGACATTGTGCTTGGCGGCGTCGTACATGTTCTCGTTGACGCCCAACACGATGGTGATGTCTTCACCCTTTGCCGGGGCGGAGATGATGACTTTCTTCACCGTGCCCTTCAGATGTTTCTTGGCGTCTTCGGCCTTGGTGAACAAGCCGGTGGACTCGACAACAACTTGAATGCCAAGCGAGGACCAGTCGATTTCAGCGGGGTCCTTCACTTTAAAGACCCGAATCGGCTTGCCGTTGACGGTAATGGCGTTCTCGCTGAAGCCGACGGTGGCATTGATGGTGCCAAAAACTGAGTCGTATTTCAGCAAATGGGCAAGAGTCTTGGGATCAGTAATATCATTTACGGCGACGATTTCTATCCCGGGGTCGTTCAGGGATGCGCGCAGAAGGTTTCGGCCAATGCGCCCGAAACCGTTGATTCCAATCTTAACAGGCATGATTACTACCTCCAGTTTAGTTCAGCAGATTTAACTTAAATCGAAAATTCTATTCGGCCTTACAAACTAAGTCAAAGCTAAAAGGTTTAGGGGGACAGAGTATCCCTTCCTGCATGCGCGAAAAAACTCAGCACATGACTAGAAGAGGAAGACGCCGCACCCTGGATTCCAAAGGCGATGCCAAACCAGTAGGCGTTGCGCTCTGGGTACCGGTGGCGGACCCATCCTGGGCTGGTTCAGCTAAGACCGGAGGCCAAAGAGTGACCTCTGGAGCGTTCAATACTGCGTCACCCTCACCACTTGGTCGCCATCGAAGGTGACAAAAAGTACATGGGGAGGGTTTCCGTAGATCCAGTCCTCCTGCTCTGCGCCGTTCCGGACCTCCCGCACGCGGCGATCAGGGGTGCCTTTGGCAGACAGCACCGCGTCGCGGTCCATTCCCACAATAACTTTGTGATTCTTGATGGCCTCCTTGACCTCGGGCGTGACATTGGGCGAGTACAAGACGGTGGGCGAGTGCCGCTCGAAATCGAGGACGCCGGAGAGAATTTTCTTCACTTGGGGGATCGTAAGGTCAGGAAGGGCCTTGCCAAAATCCACCGTAACCGAGGACCCAAACGCGGCGAGCGTTTGTTGTTGGGGGCCAACCGGGGTCGTCGGCCCCCCCATGCCGACCTCGATGTGCTGGTACCACTTCTTCCCAGACCTTCCGCCTCCGTTGACCTCGAAAATGAGCTGTTTCGACTTGAATTCAATCCTGGTAATCTCTGCGGGCATGCCCGCCTGCATGGCCACACCGTTGGCGCGCATTTCCTTTTCGGCGCCTCCCTTGTCTAACTTTCCCTGCGCATCCACACGCACGCCACTTTTCCCGCGAGGCAGGGGAACTTTGGTCACCGCCACCTCCCGCAGGAGGCCACGAATGATGTCAATGCGGGCGTTGCGATCCATGCCCTCCTTGGGAAAACCGAACGGAATGACCAGGAAGGCGCTGGCCATCCACAAGCACCGCCATAGCCAACTTCGGGTGGCTCGTTTGGACCGGGCATGAGTCTTTAAACACCAGCCAGACATGGGAATTAGCCTCTTCCCGCCTTTTGCTCGGGAGGAGTCGAAAGAATTGTGATCGGCGGGTCAGGCCACACCGATGTCACCGGAGCAAAGACCAGGGCCTTAAATTCCTCACTCGTATAGATGCTTTTTGTGATCGACAGGTACACGGTCCCAACCAATCCCAGCGTTTCCGTAGTGAGAACGAAAGCCGCAAACAAGAGCGCGACGGAACGAAAGAAATGCTAGACGGGGCGCAGGCCCCATTCATCGCATTTCCCGGGTTCGCTCTACTTGATCGGCACGAACTTCCAATCCGGTGCTCGAAATGGCGAAGTTGATGACCTGCCCGCCCATTTGGGCCAGAGCGTTTTCGACAGCCTGCTTCGTGCCTGGGCGGACCATAAAGACCACGCATCCGCCCCCCCCGGCCCCGCAAACCTTGGCGGCCATGGTTCCATGCTTGCGGGTTTGCTCAATCAAGCGGTCGATCTTCGGCGTAGAGATGCCTTTGAAATTGCGTTTGCGATTCTCCCACTCCAGGGCCAACAACTCCGCCACGTCGTTCCAATCCCGCGCCAGCAACGCTTCACGCATCTGGCTGGCGATGGTGGTGATCTGATCGAAATTCTTGAGAACGCGCTCATCGTTGTCAATGTGGGATTTCATGACCTCCCAGTTGTTGATGGCGGAATTACGGGGTTGGCCCGTGTAGCAAAGCACAAACCGCTTTTCCACGTCGGCGAACGGCAAAGCCAGCCGCTCGCGCTTCACGCCGTCGCGCTCCAGATGGACAGCATTAGCGCCGCCAAAGAGCGCCGGGAAGTAGTCCTGCCAGCCGGTGGGCACACGGATGACAATGGCCTCCACGTTCTTGGCAATCTCCAGGATCGTGCTGCGCGTGCAGCGCTTGCCCGTGACGCGCGCCAGGCCTCCGCACAGGGCGATATTCAGCGCCGAGGAACCTCCCAGACCGGCTCCGGCCGGCACTTGCGAACTGGTCTTGATGTTCAAGCCGCGCCGGGGCTCAAAAAACAGCACCAGTTCCCGCAGCAAGGGCAATTGTGACTTGCCGAGAGAAAGGGCGGTGAGGTTTTCCCATTTTTCCCGCAACCCCTGGTCCTGCGAGATGAGTACGATGCGCCGATCGGCTCGGGTGTCGATCACACATGAGGCATAGCATCGAATGGCAATATTAACCGTTTGTGCTCCGGGATGAAAAAGGTAGAGCGGCCAGATATCCACAGTTCCACCCGCCAAATCCACTCGTGCGGGCGCTCGCGCTTCAACTTGCATGGGGCTCCTTGGGGTTTGGTGTCCTTAGTCCTTTGTCCGTAGTCCGTTGTCCGTGACCAGTCGTCAGTCACCCGCCGTCAGTAAGGGGGCGCGGGAAAAACCAGGCTGATCAACGCCGACTGATTACTGAAAACTGGCGACTGAGAACTGGCAACGGACCAAGGACAACGGACAAAGGCGTCTTTTCTACTGCTGCGTCACCTGCATCAATTCGTCGATGGAAAGGGTCGGCCAACCGGCTTTGGCGGGGTCCGAAGGCCTGGCCGTAATTTTGAAATGTTGGCCATCGTCCACCTCTGCGGTATAACTGTAGCCGCGCCGGTTCTCGCCGGAAAATGTAATCGAGCCGTCCTGCTGGAGCTCATTAACCGAGACATAGGACCCGTGGCTCGCCAAGTACATCCTCTCAGCCTGCGCGATGGCCAGCAGGTCGTTCTTTACGCCCACCACGTCAATCACCTCTTTGGGAGGCTGCCCGCCCGTGGGTCCTCGCGTGAATTCTGTCTTCATCACGAACCAAATAATCGCCATCACGATGACCAATCCCACGATCATTCCCGCTGCTTTCATAAGCCCTCCACGTACTGGATCCGTCGTCCTTGGTCAGTTGTCCGTTGATAGTTGTCGGTATTCAGTTATCAGTAAACACGGAAGCGAACGGCCCCTGCTTCTTTTCTAGTTCCGATCGTTAACCCCTCAGAGCTGCCGAGCGAGCACTGGATCCTGTCAACTGACCACGGACGACGGACTATTCCGGCCGGCCCTATTCTGACGCGATGTGCGCGCGGATGCAACAAGCACCAGGGGCGAGCGCCTCCTGATGGGCCGAACGCCGTTCGGGCCCACCCCTGCGGAGGTATCTTCTATGCCCCGACCAAGCTAAGATGTCTGCCAGCGCGACCGGTTCGATCTTCGCGACGGGAGGCGCCGTCATGGCGGAAACAGCCGATGTGGTGATTGTAGGCGGAGGGATTGTGGGCGCGAGCATCGCCTACCATCTTGCCGAGGCCGGATGCGCAAGCGTCCTGGTGCTGGAGCGCGAGCCGCACTTGGGCCGTGGCTCCACCGGCAAGAGCATGGGAGGCGTGCGCGCGCAGTTCTCCACCGAGATCAACATTCGCCTGTCGCTCTATGCTCTCGATTTCTTCGCGCGCTTCGAGGAGGCCACGGGCTGCCCTAGTGGCTATCGTCCCCAAGGCTACCTGTTCGTGGCGACGAGCGAGGCGCACCTCGCCTACCTGCGGACTAATTATCAACTGCAAGTGGCGTGCGGGGTGAAGTCAGTGGAATTGCTGTCGCCCGCCGAGGTGCTGCGTCGCATGCCGCATTTGCGTCCGGACGACATTCTCGGCGGCAGTTTTGGTTCCACCGATGGATTTGTGGACCCGCACAGCGTCATGACCGGCTTCATGCAGTGCGCCACCGAAAAAGGCGTGCGTCTGTGGAAGGGTGCGGAAGTAACGGCAATCTTGCAGGACGCGCAGGGCATCGCGGGCGTCGAGACGGCGCGCGGCCGAGTGGCGACGCGCGCGGTGGTGAACGCCGCCGGACCTTGGGCGGCGCACGTCGCAGCATTGGCCGGAGTGGAATTGCCCGTCGAACCCTTGCGCCGCATGTTGGTCCCCTCCGAGCCTTTCCCTCTCATCGCCCGCGAAGCCCCCATGACCATCGATATGGCCACGGGTTTTCACTTTCGCCCGGAGGGTCTGGGAATCCTGCTCGCCTGGAATGATCCGGAGGAGACGCCGGGATTCAAAACCCATTTCGATCCGGCGTTCGTCGAGAAAATTCTTCTGCGTGCCGTGGACCGCGTTCCCTGCTTTGAGGCCCTGGAAGTGAATCCCCAGCGCGCCTGGGCTGGCCTTTACGAAATGACCCCGGACCATTACCCCATCCTCGGGCCCGTCCCGCAGGTCCCCGGCTTTTATCTCGCCAACGGCTTCAGCGGACACGGCGTGATGCATTCACCTGCCACCGGCAAGGTACTTGCAGATTTGATCCTGCATGGCCACTCCGACCTGATCGACGCCCGCGCCCTCAACCTGGCGCGCTTCGCCGAAGGCCGCCTCATCCACGAAACCGCTGTGCTGTGAGGGCGAACGACATGAACAGAAGAAAATTCGTGCAAACTTCGCTGGCGGCGGTCGTGCCGGAAATCCTCGCGCCGATCGGCAGGATGGGAATACTCAACGCGGCGCCTTCCGACTCTGAACAGCAAATAATCGCGGCCGGGGTGAGGGCGGCCCTTGACAAGAACCTCTACCCGGCCTTGCTTCAACGCGCTTATCCCGGGCATTTCGCGATTGTTGCGGATGGGAAAGGCTATGGGCCGGAGAATACCTGGCCCGGCCTCGACTCCTGGCAGATGTCGGGAGCGTACCTCCTCCTGGGCAAGCACCGGGAGATCCTGGATTACTTTGACTTCGTGCAAGCTGCTCAGCGGCCGGACGGCAACATTCCCTTCGCCATTTTCCCGGCGGATTCGCCCCCGGGGGGGATGAACAACTTTCTGCGCGGTCTTCGCTATCCCCAGGACGTTTATACCTACAAGCCGGTCGTTCGGCCGGGCCAACCCTCTTCGAGCCATTTGCTGCCGCGCAAGTGGATCGGCCTCTTCACCCATTGGCAGGTCAAGGTGAACCCCTTGAGCGTCTTGGCGCCCATCTGCTTCATTTTGACCGGGCAGGAAATTTTTGCGGCCACACAATCTGAATCCTGGCTGGCCGAGAAAATGCCAACGCTGGAGGCAACCGCACGCTACCTCTTGACGCGCATCAGCCCCAACGGATTGCTGAGCGGTGCCGGTTTTTATATCGAATCGCCGCCCCGCAACCAATGGGACGGCGTTACTCAATGCTATGCCGTCCATGCCTTTCGCCAGCTTTCCGCGCTGTGCAAAGACTTGGGCAAGAAGGATGCCGCGGCCGCCTGGAGTCATCATGCCGATGCAATGTGCAGCCGCTTCCTCGAGATCTTCTGGCAGCGCGATCATTTCGCGGAATACCTTCACCCTGAACATGGGCTGGTTGATTCGCATGGGCTGTCCGACGTCAATTGGGCGGCAATCGGGTTGGAGATCGCCCGGGACGATCAAATCAAACGGCTCTGGCCGCTGCTTCTGCGTGAGCCAATGTTCTGGCGGGGCGGGATGCCCACGCAATTGGTCACCAAGCCCTTCACCTATCAGCCGTGGGAATTCACTGAGCCCTTGCCGTTCAAATTCGACCAATACACCAACGACGTCGCGGCGATGGGAAGGGTGTGGTACCTGGAAACGCTGGCTTGCCTTCGCATGAAAGATGTCAAGCGGCTGCGCGAATCGGTGGTGAAGGTTTGCCAGATGGGCCAAAAAACCAATGGGCTCTGGTATGAACGCTATCACCCGGGCGAAGGCGATACCGTGAAGCCCGGTGGCGCTTACGGCTACTGCGAGTATCCTGCCATTCTCCTGCGCACGGTCCTGGGCAATCCATCGATTTTCCCCAAGAGCTGGTGATTCCTTGCTGGTCGCGCCCCCACATCGTGGCTATGCGCTTGTTGTAGTGGCGGTCTCTGACCGCCGTCGGCGCTCGTGGGGCGGCCGGCGGTCAGAGACCGCCGCTGCATCTTGCCTCCTGCGGTGCGAAACCGCGGCGCTGGCTAATCTGGGTCGGGACGCATACCGGATACCCACCCGGCATGCTATCCGGCCTCGGCAAACTGGCGTCGATATAATTCCGCATAAAGACCGCGCCGCTCCAAGAGTTCGGCGTGCGTTCCACGCTCAACAATGCGTCCTTCGTTCACGACGAGGATTTGGTCGGCCTTTAGGATGGTCGAAAGGCGGTGCGCGATCACGATGGAGGTGCGCCCGCGAAGCGCAACTTCGAACGCCGCCTGGATGGCGGCCTCCGATTCGGAATCCAGGTGCGCGGTCGCCTCATCGAGAATGACGATTTCGGGCGCCTTGAGAAGAAGTCGGGCAATGGCCAGGCGCTGCTTCTCGCCTCCCGAGAAGCGATACCCGCGCTCACCGACCAGCGCGTCGAGCCCTTGGGGCAGGGAAGTGACGAGCGGCAGGATCTGCGCCGCGCGCAAGACTTCGGTAAGTTCCCCTTCCGTTGCCTGGGGCTTCGCATAGAGGAGATTGGCGCGGATGGTGTCATGGAAGAGGTGGGCGTCCTGCATAACCGTGCCGACGCGTTGGTGTAGAGAATCCAGCTTCGCCTCGCGAACGTCGAGGCCGCTAATCGAGACTGAGCCGCTCTGCACATCGTAGAGCCGGGCGACCAGGTGAGTGATGGTGGTTTTACCCCCGCCGGAAGGGCCGACGAGCGCCACGAGTTGGCCCGGTTCAGCGACAAAGGTGATGTCGTTCAGCACAGTTTTCTCCAGCGTCTTCTCGAGGACCGCAATGGATTCCAGCGACGCCAGTGAGACTTCCGAGGCTGTCGGGTAGCGAAACGAGACACGATCAAAGGCAATCTGAGCCGGACCGCTGGGAATGGGGAGGGCTTGCGGATCATCGCGAATCATCGGCGGCAGGTCGAGCACTTCGAAGACCCGCTCGAAGGAAACAAGCGCCGTCATCACGGTTACCTGGATATTGGAAAGCCCGGTCAGCGTTAGGTAGAGGCGGGCCAGATAAGAGAGAAAGGCCACGACGGTGCCCAGATCGAGACGGTGCTGAACGCTGAGCACACCCCCCCAGCCGTAAGCGAAAGATGTCGCGATCATCGTCATGAGCATGATCGCCGCGCCGAAGAGGCGGCCGTAGATCGCGGTCTTCACACCGATGGCGGAGACGCGCCCAGCTTTCGCTGCGAATTCCTTGCTTTCGTCCTGAGGCCGGCCGAAGAGCTTGGCGACATAAGCACCCGCGACATTAAAACGTTCAGTCATCAGGCTGCTCATCGCCGCCGTGAGGGTGAAGCTCTCGCGCATGATTTGTTGGAGTTTTCGCCCCCAAAAGCGCGCCGGAAGAACGAAAAGCGGCACCAGGATGAGCGCCGCGAGCGTCATCTGCCACGAGAGCACGAACATCGCTGCCAGGACGCCCACAAGGATTATGCCGTTACCGACCAAGTTCGAGAGAATGTCGGTGAAGGCGCCTTGCGCCCCGCCGACGTCGGTATTCAATCGGCTCACCAAGGCTCCCGTCTGCACACGCGTGAAGAAGGCGAGCGGCATTCGCTGGATATGGTCGAAAAGTTTCGTGCGGAGGTCGAGCACGACGCCAGCCCCGACCGTGGCGGAGAAATAGGCCTGCGCGAGGCCGAGCGCGCCGTCGAAGAGCCCCAGAACGCCCGCGAGGATCGCAAATCGAATGATGAGCGTGGCGTTGCCTTTGAGGAAGCCGTTATTAATGATGTGGCGGTAGATCAGGGGATTGACGATGCCAATGCCTGCGTCCACGATGACGACGAGGAGAAAGAGCGCCAAAAGGCCGGCATAGGGAACGGCGAATCGCAGCATGCGCTTCGTTGTCCCCGGCTTCACCTTTTGTTTCACCACCGATGCGTCCTGCATCAGGGACCGCATCGATCCCATCATTCCTGCCATTCCCATGGCTATCCCTTCGATTTCAAATGTGTCACAAGTCGCCGGCCTTCAAGAAGAGGATTCAGCGGGCCACGGTATCGCCGCGATGACCATTCGTGGGCGCTTCTCACGCCCGGTACCTCAGCGGCTACCTCACCATGGTCAATGTGAATGGGGCACGCCTCTACCCTCGAGTTGTCCAAGGCAAAATCATTATAACTCGACCAGCGACCGTCCTCCGACCGCTCCAACAGCCCTTATCACACTCACTTCCGACGCATCACTCATCGAAGGGAAAGCCCACGGTCGCGACAGGGCGTTCGCCATTACGATCGGCGGACTTTCAGCCGCGGCAACAATGTGGCTATCCACTCGTCCCCTAGCGGCAAGGAAAAGCCGCGAACGTACAGAACTGGTCCGCGCTTCTCATTAGACACTGACGTTGACCTTCCTATTCTCGAGCTACTTCAAAGAAGCAGCAGAGGCCTTTTGGCGTTTTCCTTGTCAGGGGGACAATTTGTCTCTTGACAAAACGAGTCGAGTGGTATAGGCTATAAGTGCGATGAAGGCCAGGCGCAGTACGGCCCTCCATAGGAATCTCCCAAGTTTACGAACGCGCTCTCAAAATCCCCCGACCCATAAAGATGTTAAAAATGGAGGATGGACCTCAGAGTTTATTGAAAACAAAGGGGCGAAAAAAACGATCCTCAGAGTTTACTGAAAAGAAAAAAGTTACAGTGTTTTCACGATGAGTTATTGAAAGGAAAGGAGATAGGACGAGAAAATTACGAATTATGAATTCCGAATTATGAAGACTGTGGCGAGCGACAAGAAAAGGCGAGGCCGGTAGTGGGAATAGCGGGAAGAATCGATAGCCGCCCCGCAGTGAATTACTTCCCTATGCCGGCTATCGCCAGGGTTCGGTAAGACGATGAATCAATCTGCACACTTCGAAAATCGCAAATCACCAATCGCTAAATCGCCCGCTGCCCAGATGGCCCGATGAGCCGATGAACCGATTCCGCCCGTTCCTTGTCAACTTGGGCGCCGCGCCTTACAATGGAAAGGTTGGAGTATTAGGTCGGAAGTAATCTATACGCTATGGGGAACTTTCTTCAGTACGCCTTAGGCAAGGTTCTGGGAACGAAGAACGAGCGCGAGTTGAAGCGCCTGAGCGCACGTTTGGAGGAAATCAACGCCCTCGAACCGGAGAGGCAGAAGCTCCCGGACGCCGAGTTTCCATTGCGCACCGGCCAGTTCAAGGAACGCCTTGCCCAGGGGGCCACGCTCGACGAGATTCTTCCCGAAGCCTTCGCCCTATGCCGTGAAGCGGGCCGCCGCACGCTAAACATGCGGCACTTCGATGTGCAACTCGTCGGCGGCATGGTGCTGCACGAAGGCAAGATCGCGGAAATGAAGACGGGCGAAGGCAAAACGCTGGTGGCCACGCTGCCTTGCTACCTCAATGCCCTGGAGGGCAAGGGCGTGCACCTGGTGACCGTGAACGACTACCTGGCCAAGCGCGACGCCGCCTGGATGGGACCGATTTACCGGCTGCTGGGTCTGAGCGTGGGCGTGATCGTCCACGACTTGAGCGACGATGAGCGGCGCGCCGCCTACGGCTGCGACCTCACTTACGGCACCAACAACGAGTTCGGGTTCGACTACCTGCGCGACAACATGAAGTTCGACCTCAAGGACTACGTCCAGCGGCCCCACCATTACGCGATTGTGGACGAGGTCGACTCCATCCTGATTGACGAGGCGCGCACACCGCTCATCATCTCCGGCTCATCCGACGAAGCCACGGACAAGTATTTCCGCGTGGACAAGGTCATCCCCCATCTCGTGGAGAAGGAAGATTACGAAGTCGACGAGAAACACCGCCAAGCCACGCCCACCGATGCCGGAATCGCCAAGGCCGAGAAGTTGTTGGGAATCGA
>JBEKNU010000033.1:0-34965 GCA_049522495.1 Terriglobia bacterium | reverse complement strand
TCGTCACCCTGCTGCGCAAGGAAATGGTTGACCACCCCGAAAGCCCCCAATCCTTGGGCTTCCAACTCACCGACCGCGCCCTCACCCAGGCCGCCGACGCATGAAAATGTAGAAACTCCAGGCGGCGGTCTCCGACCGCCGGCCTGTAGCGTCGATCTCCGATCGACGATTCAGCGGTCGGAGAACGCCGCTACAGAAAATAGGTGTCACCCTATTTTGCGAGACTCTGTAGATTTACTCGAAGGGTTTCTGCTCTCCCGGCAAATCGACGATCTCGCGCTCCAGGCGGTCGAGCCGGGCGACGGCGGCTTGCACGGCCGCGGCTCCCGTGGATCGCGCCTCCCGCGCATGGGCCAGGGCCTCGACCGCGATGCGGCTGACTTCGTGCAGGAGCTTCCGAATCTCCACTTCCAACCGGCTGCGACTTTCCTGCACGCGATTGAGGATGTCATTCTGCACCCGAGAGCAATTGACTTCGAGTAGCCTACCCAGAAATTCCCGCCCCTCGCCCTCGATCACGCCACGTGCCCCGACGAGCCCCTGAGCCAAGTCGGCCAGCCATCGCAGGGGGGATGCCGGCTGTGCGATCTCGATCATGTCCCGAAATAAGAACTCCGATCGCGCCCGAAATCCCGTCTCCGGGTCGAGAGCGTGCGGCATACACGCCAGCTCACGAATGCCCGCGTCGGCGAGTTTCTTCAGAAAGTCGTTCGCCATCTGCACAAAACGACTGGCGACCCTTTGATATTCCTTTTCTCCCTCCGCTTGCTCAATCTCGAGCCAGGGCATAACGCGCCGTTGCGCAATTCCCTGGGCCTCGCGCATGATGGCCCGCCGATATGCTGGGCCCATCTTGCGAGGCACGGAATGCACGGCCCGCTTGAATTCCTCCTCTGCGGAAGGCCAAATGGAGTTGAGGAACTCTTTGTGCCGGTCGACAAACACGTCAGAGAGATGACGCTGCTCGGCCATCCAGAGGAATTCGACCTCGCGCATGGAGCGTTCCGCCTCCGCGATGGTCTCCTTCATCGCGGCGATTCTCCGTTCGGATTCTTCAATGGGCCGCTCGAGCGCCTCGCGCTCCTCGCAGATGATGACCATCAGTTGCTCGCTCAGGCGTTGCACTCCGCGTTCGTAAGCCGCCTGGATAAGTTGACGCCCGGAGCCTTGAACAAGGTGGTGAAGCGCCGCCAGCAGTTTGTCCCAATCCCGCTCCGGCCCCCGGTTTTCGAGACAGTCTGTGGCGCTGACTTCGAAGATCGGTCCCACGGAACGGCGCAGCCGCTTTTCCAGCACCTGTTGGGTGAAGCGAACGGCCGCCGATCTTTCCGCCTCAGTAGCCCGGTCGGCCTTATTGAGGACGAGGAGGAGATTCTGAACCTGCCGCCCCACGGCCTCGACCAGCGCCAATTCCTCGCCCGCCAACGGAGGATCCGCGCCCACCACCACCAGGGCAGCGTCGATATGAGGTATGAAGGCCTGAGTTGCCGCCGTATTACCCGTGAACACCGACCCTAAGCCCGGCGTATCGACCAGGCACATCCCGGTGGAGAGCAATGCGCAGGGCACAAAAACTTCCGCGCCTCCTACTCCCTTGGTGTTTTCCGGGTTGTGTTGTTCGGAAACGTACTGCGCGAGATCGGAAGGGGCGACCTGCTGCCATGCGCCGTCCCGGAACTGGATGCGGGCCTTCTTGTGCGCGCCGTATCGGATCACGGTGGGTACCGCGGTCACAGGAATAAAGCCTACGGGGAGTACCGGCTCACCGATCAGGGCATTGATCAGCGTTGACTTGCCGCGCTTGAACTGGCCGATGCACGCCAGGTAAAAGCGGCCTTCGGACACGCGGGCGGCGAGGGCACGAGCATCCTCGGCCACTCGATTCGCGCCGAGTTCCTCTCCCCAGGCCGCCAGCCGAAGGAGCCGGCCAACGCCCTCCACGTCACTCGGATCGGCGAGCGTTCTCAAGATCTGGTTTCCCGGCTTCATGTTCATGGCGATGGAAGGAGGATCTTAACCTGCCGTGATCGCAGGCCCATGCCGAGTCAGACCCTCTTCTTTCCTTTTAGTACCGTGCCACGAATCAGCTCGGTTTCATGCATGAGGGCTTGGATCAGATTTTCCCATTCCGCTTTGTCTTGAGGGGCAAATTCCCGTCCGTACCCCTTCATTCGTTCGGGGCGAGCATTTTCCAGGATGACCCAGAGCGTGGAAAGCTCAGCGATGAGCATCTGTTTGGGCTCGGGTTTTTGAAGCTGAACGGAGAAGTGCTGAAGGCCTTCCCGCAGGCGGCTTCGAATCGTCGCCATCTTGTCTCGAATCAATCGGGCCTGTTCCGCCGACATCCGAGAGGCTTCGCCCCGGTCGGTACACTCTTCGAGGGAATGAAGGACCTGCTCCATCCGGTTCAAGGCGGCGTCGAACATCTTCCCGACGGTCGCCAGCCTTCTCGCGTGAAGTTCGTCCAAAGCCATGCGCGCCTTTGTGTCCTGCTGTGGCCCTCGGCGGGTTGAGGTTTGGGATTCTCCCCGGCCTCCGCCCAGAACAGATTCGCCACCCTTACTTGTCGGCCTCCGCATCCGGGCTGATGGGTGTCTTCCCGGATTCGATTGCGCTTCGCAGACTCGCCACAAGGCCCAGGAGTTCTTCGACGCGTGGCTCGAGGCAAGCACTGAGTTCCTCAGGCACCTCGCCATAACCTCGGAGGGAGTGCCCGTTTGTTTCGTTCAGCGTGACCCAGATCTGGGAAAGATGCGCGGCGAGCATTCTGTTAATCTCAATCTGCCGCTGAGGAAGGCCGAGGTCGAATCTGATGCCAGCGATTTTTTGCAGAATCTCGGAGATGAGGGTGCGAATGGTCCGCCGAGTCTCATCAGAGGAAACTCCGAGATATTGGTAGAAGATGCCAGCATAGCCGTCCAGGAACCGCTCGATTTCCCGGCAGTCCTGTTCGACAGTCAGCATCCGCGCCACGAGGGCTGCTGAATGCGTGGGTGAGATGGAGAGTGCCGGCGCCGGCGTTTCTTTTCGACTCTCGTCCATGGATGAACCCTGTATCCCCGTCGTGCCTGGAAGCGATGGCCGCTTACTTGACGACCAGTACAGAACAAGGGGCTGTTTTGGTCAGGTTCTGGGAGGTGCCGCCCCAGATGCGGCCGAAGGCTCGGCTGTGTCCCATGAAGCCTACGACCAGCAAGTCATACTGACCGTCGCGCGCGAACCTAACAATGGTTTCGACCTCGTGCCCCGCCAGGACAGTACACTGGAGGTCGATCCCTTGCTCTCTGGCCTGGGCCGTCGCCTCCGACGTGACCTGGGCGAAAAATTTATCAGCTTCCTCTTCTTGCTCCATGACCTCACCAACGGTTTCAGCGTAATGACTGGGTCTCTCCTTGACGGAAACGGAGTGAAGTTCCGCGCTGGAGCTCCTGGCGAGGATAAGGGCTTCGCGGAAGGCTTTCTTCGCGCCTTCGGAACCATCGTGGGCAATCAGAATTCTTTTGAACATGGTTTACGCCTCGCTTGCCAGGTTTTCCACAGCCGGGACCGTACCGGTCATTCCCGATTCCTGTTCAGAACGCTTGTCAGGCCGGAAGAAACGCTCCGCAATCAACGTGGGCAGGACGGCGCTCAATATGACGACCGTCACCAGAACCGTGTACTGTGCTTGGGTGATGTAGCCGTGGGTCAGCCCGAACAGCGCGGAAATCGTACCAAACGTCAATCCGGTAGCCATAAGCAGGGTTGTATAGATGCCTCGTTGCCTTCCAAAGCCAAATAGCGAAGTGAGGGGGAATACACCTCCCACCTTCGTGAACATCTTCACTAGAAAAAACGTCGCGATAAGGACTATGCCCGCCGCCATCGCTTTGAAGGAGACGTACGAGCCTGCTTTCAGGAAGTAGAAGGGGGTCAGAATGGAAAAGGCGATGGCCCGCATCCGATGCATCAGAACTCGGTTGTGAAGGAATTGGCGGGCCATCACCATGCCAATGAGGTAGGCCGGGAGTACGGCTTCGCTGCGCGCCAGGGTTGCCAAGCCGCCTAGCAGGAATAGAATGAAGAGCACAAATTTGATCTCCGGTTCGCTGACGCGATTTCCCACTTGGGCAAAGTACCAGGCCGTAAATCGTGGCATCATCCAGAGAACGACCACCATCGCACACACAAAGAGGAGCAGCCAAAGGTTGTAGTTGGCAAAGATCAGACCCAGCGCCACGACGGTTCCCAGATCCGTGACGAAGCACGCAGCCAGAATCACCTTGCCAAGCTCCGTCTCATTCAGCCCGGACTCGATCATCACCGCATAGACCACGGCGACGGAAGTGGTGGAAAGCGCGATGCCGGCAATTTCCGCACCGTGCAGATTCCATTTGAAGATCCAGAACGCGGCCGCGAAAGCTCCCAGAGCGGGCGCAAGAAAGGAGAAGAACCCAATGAGCAGGCTTTCTTTCAAATTGGCCCGCAGAGCGTCCGGGTCGATTTCGGCGCCCGCCAGAAACGTCAGCAACACGCTTCCAATACTTGCCAGGAAATTGACCCATTCGTTTGGAGCGAGATGGAGAAAATTGCCGCCCAGCACACCGACGCCGATCTCGACCAAGGCCACGGAAATGCCGATCCGAATCGAAATCATGGCGGAAATCAGCGCCAGCCCGACCCAGAGGGAAGCAATCAACCAAGTATCCATGCGAACCTCTCAATTCGCAGGTCAAGTAGGCACAAAACAAAAAACTCCTACCATGACCCGAAGTCATAGCAGGAGTTATCAGTCCCCAATAAAGGACGGTCGATGGCGAACTCCATCGCCTATGAGCAATCATTATACCACGTCGCACGCACATGTGTTGCGTCCCAGAGGGAGGAATCTCACCGAACAATCCCCAGTCGCGGAGTGGCCCAAGGCCTCGAAATGTGATAAAGAGACTCCAGCGGAACGGGTTCAGTCCAACGAGGTGAAATGATGACACGACAAATGATACTTTTCCTGGGGTTCTTGCTGCTGCCGGCTTTGGCGGCGGCGCAACAAACCAAAGCGCCGGATGTTTGGGCGCCGTACAAATTCCTGGTCGGCAACTGGACCGCGGAAGGTCACGGCGAGCCCGGCGAGGGAAAGGGGGCGTTTTCCTTCCAGCTCGAGTTGCAGGGAAAAATCCTGGTGCGGAAAAACCACCTGAATTTTCCCGCCACGCAGCAGCGCCCGGCCTTCACGCATGAAGACCTGCTGGTCGTTTATCGCGATGCTGATAAGACACCCGATCGGGCCATTTATTTCGACAGCGAGGGTTTTGTCATTCACTATACGGTCACCTTCAGCGAGGACGGGAAAGTTCTGACTTTTCTGAGCAACGCGATGCCAAATGCTCCCCGCCAAAGGCTCACTTATGTCCAGAACGGGGACGGAACGATCAAGGTGAAGTTCGAGCTTGCTCCGCCCGGCAAGCCGGAAGCCTTCGTGACTCACGTCGAAGGGGTCGCGCGCCGGGAGGCGAAACCATAAACTCGTTTCGTCGCTGAAGTTTGTCGGGGCCTTCCGAAAAATACGTTTCGCGAGGACCCGAAAGTGCCTGGCAACAGACCTCTGGACGCCGGGGAAGGTTTTGGCCAACCCGTCGACGGCTAAGGACGGAGGACGGTTTAATGAAGCACCTGCGAAGTCGGACTGTTAATTTCATATGGACAGGCTTGGCGGCAGTTGGATTCGTTCTGGGTGGTGGGCAGGGAGCGGTGGCGCAGGATCAGAAAACGAATATTACGGACCTTGCTCAGGACACTGTTAAGGTTTCCAATGAGCCCGGGGAACTGAATTTAGCTTGGTGGCTCCCGGAAGAGTTCTGGAAAGCGAGCTTTGCCGCAAATCCCCGTGCGACACCGGCTCAACTTGAAATGTTCCTCAAGGTCGTCCACCCCTATTTCATCGTCGGCATTGGCAGCGGGAAGCCCGGGCCTTTCGGGGCGGTAACTTTTCGAACCGAAGCCGAGGTTCGAGGCCTCGTCCAACTCAAGGACAACGCAGGCAACATCTACAAGCCATTACCAGAGGATAAGTTGGATGCCGGTGTGCCGGCCTTGCTGGGTTTGATGAAGCCGGAATTCGCAAAGTTGGTGGGACCTTTAGGCGAGAACATCCACTTCTACGTCTTTCCTGGGAGCAAGAAGGATGACACAAGAATCTGTGATCCTCTAAAGGAAGGCGTTTGTGAGGTGGACTTGGGGGAACGGGTGTTCAAGTGGAGGCTGCCGCTGGGTTCTCTGTTGCCGAAGCAGAAGTGTCCAGTTTGTGGTGAGACCCTGAGCGGGGCCTACAAGTTCTGTCCCTATGACGGGACGAAACTGGCAGGGAGCAAATGAAACGTCCTGTCGCATCGCGCGGACGACTCGTGCTGCTTTCCGTGGACGGCCTGCGGCCGGATATTTATCGCGCGCCGGAATCGCGCCACCGCTTTCCCCATCTTGCCGCGCTCGAGAAGGCCGGAGCGAGCGCCGAAGCGGTGGAGAGCATTTATCCCACCACGACGTATCCCGCGCATGCAACGATCGTCACGGGCCTTCCCCCACGCGACCATGGCATTTACAGCCACCTTGCATCGCTCGACCCCACGGAAAAAGCCCGCCCCTGGTGCTGGTTCGCGCCGGCGCTGCGGGCGCCGGCGTTGTGGGACGTGGCGCGCACCAGCGGCCGCAAAATCGCCGCCCTCAGTTGGCCGGTGAGCGCCGGCGCGGCCATCGACTGGAATATTCCGGAAATCTGGAATCCCGCCGTAGCCGATCCGCATCGCGATTTTGAAACACCCGCGCGGCATTCCACTCCCGGACTCTTCGCGGAAGTCGCGCAAGTGCTGATGCCGATGCTTGGCAAGGTTGATCCCGACCAATTGCGCGGCGAAGCGGCGCTCTACTTGTGGAACCACTACCAACCGGATTTCCTGCTCGCGCATTTCGTTTGGTACGATTCGCAGGCGCATGCTTTCGGCCCCGCCTCCCCGGAGGCACTCACGGCGCTGGAATCGGCCGACCAGGCGATTGGAAAGATTCGCGAAGCAATTTCCTCCGACCCCGCGACGACGCTGGTGGTGCTTTCCGATCACGGCTTCGTGCCGGTGGAAAAGGAGGCCGCGCCCCTGGTAGTTTTCGCGGAGCACGGACTTTTCGCGCGCGGCGCGGACGGCTCGCTGGCTTTGCGCCGGCTGGGTGCGGTGAGCGCCGGCGGTTCGCTGGCGGTTTACTGGCTGGAGGAACCTTCCACCGATGACCGGCGGCGGTTGGCGACCGCCATGGACCGGCTGCGGGCCACGGGCGCCGTGCAGGAGATTGTCGATCGGCGGCGACTGGAAGCGCTGGAAGCCGACCCCGACGCCGAACTCATGATCGAGGCGGCGCCCGGCTTTTGTTTCTCCGATCGGCTGGAAGGGCCGGTGGTGAGCGATTCGGCAAAGGATCGCGGCACCCACGGGTACTTCCCCTCTCGGACGGGGATGGAAGCGATGTTCACCGCCATAGGACGGGAAATCGCCCCCGGAAAAAATCTCGGGCGCATCTCGCTGAAGCAGATTGCTCCTACCCTGGCGCGAGTGATGGGATTGCCCAACGATATTCTGGCCTCGGAGGAGGAACCGTTGGAGTTGGGATGAGACGTGATGATGAAAAGTTGAAAAGTTAAAAAGTTGAAGAGTTCAAGAGCTAAAGGTCAATGGTTAAGAGCTTCAGCGATATGTCACGTTTCAACTTTCTGACTTTTCAATTTTTGAAGTGCACTCCCGTCGAATGCCGAAGCTGAGGTCCTCTTTCAACTCTTCAACTATTTCGACTTCTTCATCTCTTCGACTTCCCTCAAAAATACTGCACCAACTCCGCGAACCGCTCCAGCACCAGCAGGCGGCCAGGGCCTTGGGAGATTTCTTCGTTCTCCAATCGCCAGGTTTGGGCGTGGGGAATGTAGACAGCATTCAGCCCTGCCGCCAGGGCAGGATTGATGTCGGAACGGGGAGCGTTGCCGATCATCCAGGTTCGCGCCCGGTCCAGGCCCAGCCGGGTGGTAAGGCCGGAATAGATACCGGGGTTTTTCGCCCGAGCGATTTCAATGTGGCGGAAGAAAATCGCCAGCCCGGAACTTTTCAACTTCAGGCTCTGTTCGACGGGATGGCCCTTGGTGAAGAGAATCAGGTCGTGTCGCGGCGCGAGATAATGGAGCGTCTCCGGTACGCCCTCGATAACCTGGCGTGGCTGGTGCAGCAGGCGGCTGCCGAGATCCGTGGCGCGCGCCAAGTCCAAGGGATCGATGGGGCTGTCCGCCAATCGGCAATAGCACTCGCCGAGATTTTGCGCAAAGGCCCGCGAGCCAAAGGGGTGCAGACCGCTGTTGGCCAGCTCAATCTCGTCCAGAATGGCACGCACCTGCGCGCGCGCCAGCGTGCGGTGATGGAGAAAGGTGATGAATTCCTCGATCGCCTGTTCGAAATAGGACGAGTCCTCCCATAGAGTGTCGTCGGCGTCGATGATCAGGTGCTGGGAAACCGCGGTCACGGCCCAACACTCTGGCATCGATCGTGGCCGCACGCAAGAGGGGAAAGGAGGGCGATGAAGGGTAAAGGGTAAAAGGTTAAAGGCCGAATCAGAGAACTTCCCTTGTTCAGCCGTTAGCCTTTAGCCTTTACCCTTTAATTTGCCTTGTCCTTCTCTCCTGTCCCTCCGGAGTTAGAATAGGACTCATGCCGTCAGACCGTCCATCTCTAGGGCAAGCCATCGAGAGCTTCCTCACCTCTCGCCCGCGGGCGGCGCGCTGGCTGGAGTGGCTGGCGGGGCGGCGGTATCGGCTGGCGGCTTTTCCGGACCGTCCACGGCCCGTGGTGGTGGTGGCCCATCGCTACCGCGACTCTGCCAAGGCGGAGCAGATCGCGCACGCCATCGAACATGACTGGGCGGAAACGCCCGCGCACTGTCGTCATGCGTACGAGGAAATCCTCACCCCTGCCCCGGGGCTGATCGTGGTGCAGTTGCGCCGCAAGAATGTGTGCGGGTGCCTGGGCCATCGCCATGTGATGGTGAAGGAGGCTCCGTTTTCCGAGCCCCACGACGCTTTTGGTGATGCCGCCGTGGGCGAGATGGATATCGCCTACGACCGCGTGGAAAGCTGGCTGGCGCAACCGATCATGGATACGGCCCTCGACACGCAATTCATTGCCGGAAGCCGCTTGAAAGAATTCCGCGACCAACAATTGCGTTTTCGCCTGCTCAGCATCCTGCTGCACGAAACCCACCACATGGTGGCCCCCCAAGCCACCGAAGATGTGGTGCGCGAACGCAGCCTGACGTTCTACCGCGAGGTCCTGGCGAATTATGTCGAAATCGCCCGCACCAGCCTGTCGCTCACTATCGATCGGTCGTTTTCAAGGCTGGGAAAAGAGTAGGAAAGCTCGGTCCGCTTGCTCGCCACTCGTCACTGGTCATTGTTCTTGAGTTTTCGCTCAAAGGGCTGGAATGGCCTTACAATAACAAGTTCATGCTCACAACGAAGTCCACCACGAAGCGGCTGGCGCTCTACTCCCTGATGGGGGCAGGGCTGGCCGTGGTGGGATATCTTGCCGGTTGTCATCGAGGGGCGTCCACGCGCCCGGTGACCAGGCAAGTCGTGGTGCTGGGCTTTGACGGCGCCGATCCCAAGCTTGCTTCCCAGTGGATGGCGGAAGGCAAGCTCCCCAACCTGGCTCGCTTGGCGCGCGAAGGCACGTTCAAACCGTTGGGAACCACCAACCCGCCGGAGTCGCCCGTGGCCTGGGCGTCGTTCGCCACGGGGCTCAATCCGGGGGGCACGGGAATCTTCGACTTCCTGAAGCGCGACCCGGAAACTTACCTGCCGGAATTGTCGCTGGTCTCACGCGAGCGGCCCAAGTTTCTTTGGGGCCTGATTCCCATCAAGGCGCCGAAGGTCACGAACTTGCGGAGTGGCGTGCCCTTTTACAAGGCGGCGGCCGACGCGGGCTACAAAACCACCATCATTCGCATGCCGCTGGAGTTTCCGCCCACTGCGGTTCCAGGAGGAAAGCTGTGGGCGGGCTTGGGCGTCCCAGACCTGCGCGGGACGTGGGGAACATTTTTCTATTTCAGCTCCGACCTGACGCGGTGGGACGTGGGCGACACGGAGTTTGGCGGCAAACTGGTGCAGTTGGAGTTATTCGGCAACCACGCGGCCACCACCATCGAGGGCCCCATGGACCCCACCAGCGACAAGTCCACGCGCCTATCGGTCCCTATCGAATTCAACGTCACGCCCGACGGCAAGGCCGTGACCTTGACTCTGCAAGAGCAGACCTCCACGCTCGGCGAGCGGCAATGGAGCGAGTGGTTCCACGCCAGGTTTCGCGTGACGCCGTTTCTCTCCCTGAGCTCGATTTGCCGGTTTTACATTTTGCAGGCCTCGCCGGATTTGCGCGTGTACATGTCGGCGCTGAACCTGGACCCGGAAGACTCGCCGCTGCCCCTCTCCTCGCCGTCCGGTTACACCGCGGAATTGGCGAAGAAGCACGGCCTGATGAAAACCTTGGGCTGGTGGCACGACACCTGGGCGCTCAATGAAGAGCGCATCGATGAGGGCGTGTTCCTGGAAGACTGCTGGCGCACCATGCAGCAGGAACGGGAAATCCTGCTGGATGAGTTAAGGAACGATCCACCCAGTTTACTGGTTTCGATCTTCACGGCCACCGACAGCGTCAGCCACATGTTTTACCGCTTGATCGACCCGAAGCATCCCCGTTACGACCCCAAGCTGGCCGCGCAATACGGCGATGCCATCGAGCAGACTTACGTGCGGATGGACGCCATCGTCGGCGACGTGATGCGGACCATGAGGCCCGATGGCACGCTGATCATCGTCTCCGATCACGGCTTCCATGCCTGGCGCAAGGGATTCAACACCAACACCTGGCTGGTGAAGAGCGGTTTCATGACGCTCAAGAATCCCGGCGCGGAAGAAAAGCCGTACAACCTTGACAACCTCTTCGGCCAGGGGAGCTTCTTTCCCAACACCGATTGGAGCCGGACCCAAGCCTATGCGCTCGGCTTGGGCCAGGTGTACCTCAACCTGCGCGGGCGCGAGAAATACGGGATCGTCAACGCCGGCGCTGATGCGCAGCGGATTCTCGAGGACCTGCGCCGGAAGTTGCTGGCCCTGGAGGACCCCGACACCCACGAGCGGGTGATTGAGAGCGTGTATTTGGGCAGCGAGATTTTCCATGGCGCGCGCACCAGCGAGGCGCCCGATTTGCAAATGAGCTTTCGCGATGGCTATCGCACCTCGTGGCAGACCTCGCTGGGAGCGGTCCCGGCAGGTATTATCGTGGCCAACATGAAAAAATGGAGCGGCGATCACTGCGCGTCCGACCCCAGTGATACGCAGGGAATTTTTTTCTCCAACCGCCAATTCCCTGCCTCGCCCTCCATTTTGGATATCTCTCCCACCGTGTTGGGCCTGCTGGGCGTGGAGGCGCCGGCCAAGTTGGATGGCCATGTGCTCAGCCCACAATAAACATGGGCTGCCCGGGCGGACGGCAGGAAGTTAGACGCGTGAAAAAGGTCGAAGGGCGTGGGGGCTCTCAGGATGAGCGGATTGTTTAGTTGTCCACCAAAGCCAGACGGCCACGGCGATCATTCCCAACCAGCCGATCACCCGGACCACGGCGGCGATTTTGGTGTCGTATTCCAGCACGCACATTTGCGAGAACATGGTCAGCCAGTCGTGCTCCGCAAAGTCCGGGTCGCCCACGGTAACATACTGCAGGTCCATGCGGCGCGATTCCGCCATGGTTGTGGCGACATTCAGGACGTTTTCGAAGAAAAAGAAGGAACATAACGCTGTGCCGGTGGGCTGGCGCTGAAAGGCAAAATGAATGGCGAGCATCACGGGAACACCCAGTTGCAGGATGGTTCCGCCCGCCACCATCAAGGTGTGCCCGAAGTAGCTGAAGAGCAAATGCCCGTCTTCATGAATGGGCACGAAGACATAATCGATCAGCAGGTGAACGGACCTGTTGCGGAAGGCGTAGAGCGGGAAGATTCCGTAAAATGCCAGCCAGCCGATGCGCGCGGGCTTCGAGACGGGCTCCCGGTTTTTCTGAAGCGGTGCAGGAAATTCATAATCTATGAGCATCCTCACCGTTCGATCGATCTTCGCCCCCGGCTACTCACGGCTCGCCCCTTGGGGGGAAGCCGCGCGGCCGACGTGGGTCTTCAGAAATGCCTCGACTTCCGCAAGGGTTGAATACGGAACCAGCGTGCAGTTCGGATGCGTATTCCCGGTTATTATAAATGATATCTTATCTCTTGAGGTCAGACTGTAGAAGAGTATTATCTTATTTTGGGTTGCCCCGAGCAGATAACCCGCCTCGAAGCCCATGCCGAAGGAAGAACCCGAAACCTCGGCGATAAAGAGGTCGCACTCCCGGAGCCACGCCATGTCGCGCCGGTACACAGCCTGCGGCCCCAGCAAGCGGTCGGCGGCGCGGGCATCGTCGCTCACCAGGTGGCGGGTCAACACCTCGTGGCCCAACCCTTCCAGCCATCGCACCATGCTTCTGGCGGTTTCCAGGGTTGAGCGGTCGCCCGCCACGGTGAATCCAAAGTAGATTTTCAATGGAGGTTCTCACTCATCACAATATCGTCGCCCCCGCGGCGATGTGGCGAACAACCCCGATGGGCGCAGGCTTTCACCCGGTCATTTTAGCACGGCGCGGCGCCCTAACTTGATCGCGCTTGCCTTGACGCACTCCACCTTTTCCCCTACAGTTATTCCTTCGTAAACTTGTTTCGGCGTCTCAAGGCGAGAAAGCCCCGTAACGCTCGCAGGTGATATTGGTGCCCCTCAATCGTCTGATTCTCGCCCCTGCACTTCTCGCTGCGCTGCTGGGACTGCCCGCCTATTCCCTCACTCCCGTGGCCGGGCGCAATGGCATGGTGGCTTCCAGCGAGCCGCTGGCCAGCCAAGCCGGCGTGGAAATCCTTCAGGCGGGCGGCAACGCCGTGGATGCCGCAGTGGCTGTGGGATTCGCGCTGGCGGTCACCTTTCCGCAGGCGGGTAACCTCGGCGGCGGTGGCTTCATGCTGATTCGCATGTCGAACGGTGACGCCATCGTGGTGGATTACCGCGAGCAAGCGCCGGCGGCGGCCACGCGCGGGATGTATCAGGACGCCGAGGGGAATCTGATTCCCCACGCCAGCACTACCGGCGCGCGCGCTGTGGGTGTTCCCGGCACGGTGATGGGGTTGACGCTGGCGGAAGAGAAGTACGGCCATCTGGGGCTGGCGCGCGTGATGGCTCCGGCCATTCGCCTGGCGCGGAATGGCTTTCCCGTCAGCTATTTGCTTGCCCAGCGTTTTCGCTCCGACCGGGCGCTCTTGCAAAAGTTCGATGGCTCGCGCCACATTTTCCTGCGTGACGGGAATCTCTATGAGCCCGGCACAGTCTTCCGGCAGCCTGACCTGGCCCGCACCCTCGCCGCTATCGCCAAGCGCGGTCCGCAGGCTTTCTATTCCGGCGCGGTTGCCAGGGCGCTGGTCGCGACGATGCGAAAGTACGACGGCCTCATCACGCGCGAGGATCTGAAGCAATACCAGGCCAAGTTGCGTCCGCCGTTGGCGGGTCATTTCCACGGCTTTGATATTCTGACCGCTCCACCGCCCAGCGCGGGCGGCACGATGCTGATCGAAATGCTCAACGTGCTCGAGCCGCTTGATCTGGGCACGACGAACTCCTATGCATCGATTCACCTGCTGGCTGAAACCATGCGCCGCGTTTACGCCGACCGTGCTTCCTATATGGGCGACGCCGATTTTGCTTCCGTGCCGGTTGCCGGCCTCACCTCGCCTCGCTATGCCGCGCAGTTGCGCGAGGAAATTCTGAGCGCGCCCCCGGAGGCCCCCGTTCGCGCCGGCGAACCGCAGGCTTTTGAATCCGGCGCCACCACGCACTTTTCGGTTGTCGATGCGGAGGGCGACGCGGTGGCAAATACTTATACCCTGAACGGGTGGTTCGGTTCTGGCGTGACTGTGGAGGGCGCGGGATTTCTGCTCAACAATGAAATGGACGACTTCACCACGAAGCCGGGCTCGCCCAACCTGTTCGGGCTGGTGCAGGGTGAAGCCAACGCCATCGCTCCGCACAAACGCCCCCTTTCGTCCATGACCCCGACCCTCGTAACCCGTGACGGGAAGGTGCGGCTGGTGCTCGGCTCACCCGGCGGCAGCACGATCACCAACACGGTCTTACAGGTCTTGCTCAATGTCCTCGTTTATAAGATGGATGTTCTTCAGGCCGTAACCTCGCCGCGCTTTCACGATCAGTGGTCGCCGGACCGGCTGGCGTTCGAGCGGGTAGGCTTCTCTTCTGACACTCTCGAAAAGCTTCAGCAAGCCGGCTACCCGGTGAGTTTTCGCGATAATATTGGCGATTGCGAAGCCATCGAGGTTGCTCCCGAGTCCGGGTGGCGATTTGGCGCTTCTGATCCCCGCGCGGATGGAAAGGCGGTTGGATACTGATGGAATACGGTCTCTCCACGTACCTATACGTCAACGAGCGGCTCAGCTCACACATCCTGGATAAGATCCTGGGGGCGGGAATCCAAAACATTGAACTGTTTGCGGCTCGCCAGCACCTGGACTACACCGACCGCAACCATGTGCGCGACGTGGCCCAGTGGTTTCGCGACCATCAAGTGAAGCTGCATTCCGTCCATGCGCCGCTTTACGGCGACGCGGATTGGGGGCAGTTAGGCGGGATCGCCGTTTCCGTCGCTTACCTGGAGCGCCGCCTTCGCATCGATTCCATGGATGAAATCAAGCGCGCCCTCGACATCGCCGATCACCTGCCTTTTCGCTACCTCATCGTGCACATGGGACTCTCGGGCGAGGAATACGATCTGAGCAAATTCGACGCGGTCATGACTTCGCTCGAGCATTTGAAGGTTTCTGCCAAAGACCGCGGCGTGCAGTTGCTGCTCGAGAATGTTCCCAACGAATTGGGGACACCAGAGCGTTTGGTGGAGTTTCTTCAGTACACGCGCTTGAACGTGAAAATCTGTTTTGATACCGGCCACGCGCATATGACCTGCGGCCTGCACCCGGCGTTTGAAACTCTGCGCGAGCACATCGCTTCTACTCACGTCCATGACAATCGCCACGAAAAGGATGATCACCTGATGCCCTTCGACGGCGACATTGATTGGACCGAGGCGGTTCGCGACCTGCGCCGCGGCGAGGGCCAGTTCCCCGTGCTCTTTGAAATTCGTGATTATGGGCCGGAGATGACCAGCCTCTCGCGCCTGGCAGAGGTCATGGACCGCATGGAAAACCTTCCTGAGGAGAAATGAACCCTTGCCCCCTGTTGTTGAAATCCGCCGAGTTTCCGAATATGCCGGCCAGGAAGTTATTCTGCAAGGCTGGCTCTATAACCTGCGGGAAAGTGGCAAGCTGCTGTTTCCGCTCTTCCGCGACGGCACGGGAATTATCCAGGGCGTGGTGGTGAAGAGCGCCGTACCATCGGAAATTTTCGATTCGGTGCGCGGCCTGACGCAGGAATCTTCGGTGCGCGTCACCGGCAAGGTGCGGGCCGATCAACGCGCCCCGGGCGGCTACGAATTGGACGTCTTGAATGTGGAAGTGCAGCAGCGCATTCCCGCGGAAACGCCTTATCCCATCACCCCCAAGGACCACGGGATCGAATTCCTGATGGACCATCGTCATTTGTGGCTGCGCTCCACGCGGCAGCGCGCTATCCTGGGGGTGCGGCACGAAATCATCAAGGCCGTGCGCGATTTCTTTGACGACCGTGGCTTCACCCTCGTGGACACTCCCATCTTCACGCCCGCCGCATGTGAGGGTACGACCACGCTTTTCGAGGTTAACTACTTTGACGACAAGGCATATCTCACCCAATCCGGCCAGCTCTATAACGAAGCCGCGGCCATGGCCGTCGGCAAAACTTACTGCTTCGGCCCGACGTTCCGCGCGGAAAAATCCAAGACCCGCCGCCACTTGACGGAATTCTGGATGGTCGAGCCGGAGGTCGCCTTTGCCCACCTGGAAGACGCCATGACGCTCGGCGAAGAATTGGTGGCGTTCGTCGTCGGACGCGTGCTGGAAAAGCGGCGGCCTGAACTTCAGACCTTGGAGAGGAAAATCGAAAACCTGGAGAAGATCAAGCTTCCATTTCCGCGCATGAGCTACGACGAGGCCGTGAAGATTCTCCAGGGCAAGGGGAGTGAGATTCAGTGGGGAGGCGACTTCGGTGGGACAGATGAAACGCTGCTTTCCGAGGGCTCGGAAAAGCCCCTCCTGGTGCATCGCTATCCCAGCCGGGTAAAGGCCTTCTACATGGCGCCCGATCCCGCGCGGCCGGAAGTGGCGCTGTGCGTGGACATGCTCGCGCCCGAGGGTTACGGCGAAATCATAGGCGGCGGCGAGCGGTTGGCTGACCTCGCGCTGCTCGAACAACGCATTGAAGAACATCAGTTGCCGCGAAAAGCTTTCGAATGGTATCTCGATCTGCGCCGTTACGGCACCGTCCCTCATTCCGGCTTTGGCATGGGCATCGAGCGCGTGGTGGCATGGATCTGTGGGCTCGAACACGTGCGCGAAACGATTCCCTTCCCGCGCATGTTATATCGTTTGACACCGTAATGGCGGCGCCCTCCTTCGCTCGCCATGTTCGGACATCCGCCGGAAAGAGTCCGTAAGGGGTTACCCGCGCCCTTAGCGAGCCCCTCAATATCGCGGTATGATAGCGTTTTGCGCGGCGCTGAACCGCGCGTGTGAGGACAGCATGCTGAAAATCAAAATCCTTGGAGTTCCACTGGACCTCGGACAGGAGCGGCGCGGCGTAGACATGGGGCCGTCGGCCGTGCGCGCCGCAGGACTGAATCAAGCCTTGAAGAGTTTGGGACACGCGGTCGAGGACGGCGGCAATATCCACGTCCGGCTCCCGGAAGAACAACATTTCGGCAACCAGCGCGCCAAGTATTTGAAGGAAATCGCAGAGACATCGCAAGAGGTAGCGCAACGCCTTTGCCAGACGCTGGAGGCGGGCTACTTCCCCGTCTCGCTCGGCGGTGATCACTCGATGGCCATCGGCACGCAGGCAGGCGTTGCCAAGTTCTATCACGATCGCAATCAGGAAGTGGGTTGCCTTTGGATGGACGCCCACGCCGACATGAACACCCCGGAGACCAGCCCCAGCGGCAACGTGCATGGCATGCCTTTTGCCGCCAACCTGGGTCAAGGTCCGGAGCCATTGACGCATATCTTCGGCTTCGCACCCAAACTGCGCGCGGAAAGGTGCGCCTTGATCGGGGTTCGCGATCTGGATGCGCGCGAGCGGCAAGTGGTTCGCGGCTCCGGCGTCAGTGTTTTCACCATGCGGGAGATCGACGAATTGGGCATGCGTATCGTGATGGAGCGCGCCATCACCCTCGCTTCGCGAGAGACCGCAGGGTTCGTAGTATCTTTCGACATGGACGTCGTCGATCCCGATGAAGCGCCGGGCGTGGGCACGCCGGTGCGCGGGGGGATTACCTTCCGCGAGGCGCACCTGGCCATGGAGATGGTCGCCGATAGCGGAAGAATGCTTGCCTTTGAACTCGTCGAAATCAACCCCATCATTGACGTCATGAACAAAACCGCGATCCTGGGTGTAGGATTTACCGCTTCCGCCCTGGGAAAGAAGATTTTGTGAGCAAGAAGATCCGAGTCGGAATTTTGTTGGGGGGACGTTCGGGCGAACACGACGTCTCGCTCCAATCTGCCGCCTCGGTGATCAACGCACTCGATCCGGCGAAGTATGTAATCACACCCATTGGCATCACCCGTGAAGGACACTGGCGGGCGGGATTGGGCGCCCTGCAACCTTTGGCGCAGGTCCTGGAACGCGGCGAACCCGTTACTCCTTCCGTGGATCCGACGGGGCCCAAACTCCTCCCGCTGGCTCCGGAGGGGCTGTCCACGAATTCACTTCCGCCCCTCGACGTTGTTTTCCCGGTCCTCCACGGAACCTTCGGCGAAGACGGTACGGTGCAAGGACTTCTGGAATTGGCGGATGTTCCCTACGTTGGGGCCGGCGTGCTTGCCTCTGCGGCAGGCATGGATAAGGATGTGATGAAGCGCCTGTTTCGCGATGCGGACCTTCCGGTTGTCCCCTGGGAACTCATCCTCCGCGCGGACTGGGGAAGCCATCCCGGCGCCGTGCGCAAGCGAATCGGCAGGAGCTTGCGCTATCCGCTTTTTGTAAAGCCTGCGAACCTGGGTTCTTCGGTGGGGATCAGTAAGGTTCGTAACCCGCGCGAACTCGCCGCTGCATTGAATTTGGCCGCGCAGTACGACCGGAAAATTCTCGTTGAAAACGGAATCGACAGCCGCGAGATCGAATGCTCGGTTCTGGGAAACGATCATCCCCTGGCCTCTGTACCGGGCGAAGTCGTGCCGATAAACGAGTTCTATGATTACGAAGCGAAATATCTCAAGGAAGGTTCGGAACTTATCATTCCTGCAAAACTCACCTCCCGCCAGACAAAACAGGTGCAGGAAGTGGCCATCCGCTCTTTCCAGGCCATCGACGGGGCGGGCATGGCGCGGGTGGACTTTCTCCTCGATCGCAAGACCGGAAAGGTCTACTTGAACGAGATCAACACGATTCCAGGCTTCACCTCCATCAGCATGTATCCCAAACTCTGGGAAGCAAGCGGCATCCCTTACTCCCAACTTCTGGATCGCCTGATCGAACTGGCCTTCGAACGCCACCGCGAAAAATCCCGCACGCGATTCACCTACTCGCCCAGGGTCCGCAACTGAACTTCCGGCCCTCTCCGGATCGCTGGGTCTCTTGACACCGATTAGGAAATTATGTTATTTAACTATCTGGTTAGTTAAATGACGAAACGGGCTAACAAAGAAGACCTTTCAGCGCACGCGAAGCACCGGGACAGCGTGGAGACACGGGCCACCATACTCAGGGCTGCCGAACAGGTTTATGCCGAGCACGGCCTGGCGGGGGCGCGAATCGACGCCATTGCGGCCGCCGCCAGTGTTAACAAAGCCCTGCTCTATTACTACTTCAAGAGCAAGGAAGAGCTTTATCAGGCGGTCGTGGGCTCGCAAGTGCGGGAATTCCAACAACAGGCTCGTGAGGTACTTTCGGCAAAGGGTACGGCGGGGCCAATACTCTTGCGTTATGTGAGTTATCACTTTGACTTCATGGCGACACACCCGCATTACCCTCGCATTTTCCAACGGATGATGATGGAAGGTGATGCTGCTTTAGAGCGGATGATTCGCGAGCACTCGATTCCCCTCGCGAAACGGTTGCAGGCGTTGCTGGAGAGGGGAATGAAATCGGGGGAATTTCGGCGCCTGAACAAGGTACATGCCATCGTTTCGATTGCCGGCGTGACGGCGCATTATTTCAATGTCGCTCCCGCCTTTCGGGTGATCACCGGCCAGGACCCTTACAGCAAATCGAACTTAGCCACGAGGAGGGCGGAGGTATTGAAGTTCATCCGCTGCGCCCTCTTTCGAAATCCGGAGGCTTCATAGCCATGAGGCGCAAGATTATATTGCCGATTTTGGTTGTTCTCATTCTCGGTGGCGGAGTGGTTTATTACAAAGCTGTCACGCGTCCGCAGCCCCTTGTCCTGACCGGTATCGTCACCACGAACGACGTCGTGGCAAGCTCGCAAATTCAAGGGCAGCTCGAGCAGGTATTGGTAAAGGAAGGCGACACGGTAAAGGCCGGGCAGTTGCTCGCAGTCATCGAACCCCAGGAATTGCGCGCCGACGAATCATATTACCTCCACACCGAACGGGGGACAGCCTCGCAAGTCACCGAAGCCGAGGCGGCCCTGAAATACCAGGAGGCGCAGACGGGCGATCAGATCAAGCAGGCGGAGGCTTCGCTGGCAGCGGCGCAGGCGCAGGAAAACGAAGCCAAGGCTGACCTGGAGTTGGACCGCTTGAATTATCAGCGCACCAAGGACCTCTTCAACCAGAAGATCGATTCACAGCAGGCGCTGGATCAAGCGCGCGCCACCTTTGAGGCGCAGCAAGCCCACTTCGAGTCTCTCCAGAAGCAGGTGGAAGTCCAGCGTGCGGCCGTGGCCCTCGCCCGCTCGAACGAAGACCAGATCACCGTGCGGCGAAGCCAACTCCAAGCTATGGAGGGGCAACAGGCCGCCGCCGGTGCGCAAATGTCGAAGGCGCAGGTTCGCCTGGACTATACGGAAATTCGCGCCCCCATTCCCGGGGTCATTTCTGTGCTGGCCGCCCGTCAGGGTGAAGTCGTGAATATAGGCCAACCGATTGCTTCCATTATCAATCCTGATGATCTTTGGGTGCGCGCGGATGTGCCGGAAACGTACGTTGATCGCGTCCGCCTGGGTGACCGCATGCAGGTGCGTTTTCCTGATGGGATGGGGCGCGTGGGAACTGTTTTCTATCGCGGGGTAGACGCTGACTATGCCACGCAGCGCGATGTGAGCCAAAGCAAGCGGGACATTAAAACTTTCGAACTGCGCTTGCGCGTCGACGACAGCGACCGCCGGCTGTGGCCCGGCCTGACCGCTTATGTCACGGTACCCCTGCAAGACGTCCTCTAAACCCTCTCCGGGAGGCCGGGATCGTAACGATGGAACCATTGCCGGTACAGCCCAAGACGATCGTAGCGGTGGAAGTGGAAAAACTGCGCAAATGTTTCGGAAGCTTCTGCGCCGTCGATCAGGTGAGCTTCTCGGTGGGATACGGCGAAGTGTTCGGCTTGCTCGGTCCCAACGGCGCGGGGAAATCCACCCTGATCCGGGTCCTCACCACGCTTCTTCCCCCCACCTCGGGCCTGGCGCGCATTCTCGGCTTTGACGTCGTTCATGATGCCGACCAGGTCCGCAAATGCATCGGGGTTATTCCCCAGGCCATGACGTCCGATCTCGACTTAAGCGCGATGGAAAACATGCAGATCTATGCAAAGCTCTACAGTGTTCCCCGGGAACGCCGCATCAAGGTCGCCAAAGAACTTCTGGAGGCGGTCGATCTGCTTTCTTGGGCGGATAAGCCGGTGAAGAATTTCTCCGGCGGAATGCGGCGGCGCTTGGAAATCGCCCGCGGTTTGGTGCATGAGCCGCGTATTTTTTTTCTCGACGAACCCACCACGGGGCTCGACCCTGCCTCCCGCGTGGGCGTGTGGGAAATGCTTATGCGGCTTAAGAAAGAACGGGAATTGACGATCCTTCTGACCACCCATTATATGGATGAGGCTGATAAGCTCTGTGACCGCATTGCCATCGTTGACCACGGGAAGTTGGTGGCGCTCGATTCACCCCTGAAGCTGAAGGCTTCCATCCCCGGAAACAACATCCTGGAAGTCAGTTTTTCGCGCATTCCGGAAGGATGGTCCGAGACCCTGAAAAACCTGCCGGACGTGCAAGACGTGAAGGCCGATGACCACGTGTTCCGCATCGGCTCTGATAACGGCCCGAAAACCACTGTGGCCCTGATGGAGGCGGTTCGCCTGGCGCAGATTGAGGTGACTTCGCTATCCGTGCAGAGCACCTCGCTCGACGATGTGTTCATGCATTACACCGGCCGGCAATTGCGCGACTCTTTGCAGGATGCCCTCGGCTACGACCCCACTATTTTCTATCAGCGGGGGCAAAAGTAGGAGACCATGAATCGAATCATGGCGCTGGTCGAACGCGACCTGCGCAAGTTTATGCGCAGCCCCACGCTCATCCTGGTGTCGATGGTGATGCCCCTCGTGCAATTGGTCATCCTGGGATACGCCTTTGGCGGCAAAATCCGGGACCTGCGGGTCGGGGTGGTGAATCAGGATCATGGCATGCCCACCGTAAAGCTGCGGGAAATGTGCGGGGCCATCGCCGCCAACGCGCGGACCTTTGAAACCGTTGATTACACCGATCTTCAGAAGGCCTTAACCGACCTGCGCGAAGGGCGAATCAATGGGGTCCTGAGCTTTCCGCCGGATTACTCCCGCCGCGTCCTGGCCAGGGATGCGCCGCAGGTGGCGCTCATTGAAGACAACACGGACAACTACGCGGTGGGCGCGCTCCAGAGCGGGTTTAACGATATTGTGGGCGCCTACAATCAAGGTGGAGCCCCTCCGCGCGTCCCCAGCGAGGTCACACTCTCGGTCGTGGAGCTCTATCCGTACGTTCCCTATATCCAATACCTCCTGGCAGGCTCGATCGTCATGGCGATCTTCGTTTCCGCCATGATCGGAGGAGGTATTATCTATATTGATGATAAAGCGCGCGGGCTCCATGAAGGTTATCTGGTTACACCGATTTCCAAACTGGAACTGATCATGGGCTTCAATCTTTCCGGGGCGGCCAAGGCGGTGGTGGCCGGGGTCGTCCTGACCACCGTGGGATCCGTCATCGCCGGAATTCCCAATCCGCTGGAGCCCTTCCGGTTGGTGAAGTTGCTGCTGGTCATCGTCTTGACCTCCCTGGCATTGATCAGCATGATGTTTTTCCTGATGGTCCGCGTCAATGACCCCCTTGTGCCACGTGCCACCTTCGGCGTGCTCAACACGCTGCTTTACTTTCCCAGTGGCGCCGTCTATCCGATCTACGGATTTCCGCCCTGGATGCACGCCATTTCCACGGTGGATCCTTTCACCTATGCCGTGCACGCGTTCAAAGCGTTGCTGCTCAAAAACACGGGAATCGTGGCCATTGCGGGGGACCTGACATACCTGACGATCTTCACCGTAGTGATGGTGGTTGCTGAAACCCTCCTTTTCAAACGTTCTCTCTGAGCCGCCCCCCTCGGCAATCCGCCCGCGCATCTAACATATTGAGGATGCTCGGGAGTATGCTTATACTCTTTGCTCCTGGGAGGAACCAGCCATGACTTTGCTTGATGCCACACCGCCCAAACCGCCTCGAAAAATAGGACGCTATATTCTGACTGCCTTGGTCGTTATCATCGTCGGCGGGGCGGGATACTTCGTTTTTCGTAATTTTCCTGAGGAACGAGCCATCTCGCGCTTTCTCACGGCGCTGGAGCAGGGTAACTATCGTGAAGCCTACCAGCTTTGGCAGCCCAGCAGCACCTACTCTTACCAGGATTTCCTGCACGACTGGGGCGAGCGCGGCGACTACGGGAAGATTCGCACCTTCAAAGTTCTGGGATCGCAATCCAAAGGGGCGGGGACCGTCATGGTCACGGTCACCATCAATGACCGGGAGTCTCCACTCCAACTCCTGGTCGATCGCAGAACCAAAGGGCTCGCCTACACTCCCCCCGACTTCTGAAGAGGCCGGAGAATGAATGCGCACGTTGGACACCTGCTCGAAAGCCCTCGAGTTGCGCCTTCCCGAAAGCCCTCCGCGAACATGCAGGGATGAGATGCGTTAGGAGGATTTTGCCAGGACCTCTTCGACCGCATCCCTTACTTGGTCGAAGGTCACGGAAAGAATGCACTCGGGCTGGGCAAATTGGTAACAACGATCGCCGGGGCAGGGGTTGCAGTCGAAGGGGTTCTGCACCACACGCACGCCGAGGTTGGAACTTTGCCGCGGCCAGGGACCCCAGATGGGAGAACTGGAAGATCCGAAGATGACCACCATTGGCCGCGCCAGTGCCGCAGCCATGTGGGCGGGGCCGCTGTCATTTCCCAAAAACAATCGCGCCCCCGCAAGCGCTGCGGCAAATTGCGCCAGGCTCATACCCTCCAATCGTCTCAGGGGCGCGCCCGAAGCTTTCTCGACGGCATCGAGCACCGGCGCTTCTCCTGGCCCACAGGAATAAATGGGAGCGACACGGGCTTTGCTCTCCAGGTATTTACCCACTCGCGCGAAACCTTCCGGCGCCCATTCCTTGGTCTTGTACGAAGCGGGGGGATGGACAATGGCGTAAGGCTGCCCCGAGGCGATGCCCAGGCTCGAGCGTTTGGCGTCCCACCATGCGGCCTGCGCGGCCCCGGAGAAAATTTGGGCGCGCGGGATTTCCTTTCGCGGAAGTCCCAGGTGGAAAAACGCCGCAGCCTGATGCTCTGCCGTATGCAAAGACGGCTGGTTCAAAATGGTCCGGGCGTCGGGAACCAGAATGTTATAAAGGCTCGCACCTCGATAGTGCGCAAAGCCTACACGCCAGCGGGCGGCGCTCCAGCGCGCAAAAAGCCGGCTGGTCGGGCCGCCGTGCAGGTTCACGCAAAGAGAAAAGCCGCAGCGGCGAAGGCCGCGAATGACGGTCAGACGCGAGAGCAGGTTGCGCACGCCGGCCCCTTCCCCGGGAATGAGAATTTCTTCCACGGCCGGGTTTCCCTGCAAGAGATCACGAAAGCGGGATTCAACCAAGACGGAGATGCGCAGGTCAGGCCGCCACTCTTTGAGAAGCTGCAGTGTTGGGGTCAGCAGAACGATGTCGCCGATGGATCGGAGGCGAAGGATGAGGATGCGCGCTCCGGCCGGCAAGTCGGGTAGAAGGGAAGCCGCGTTCATATGATTTTAGATTACGTCATTCCGCTTCAACCTTGGCATCTTCGATGATCATGTCGGGGATATCGTCTTTGATAGGATAGACGCGCCGGCATTGAGCGCACTTCAGGCCTTGTGCGTCGGGCGTGAGCTGAACGGGCAGCTTACACACCGGGCAAACCAGAATATCGAGCAGTTCCTGCGGTACGGCCATGCCAAACCTCCACGGGTTGCGAATCTAGCAGACGCTTGCGGCAAATTCAATCCGCGCGTTACTCCTGGCCGGCGTTGGGGTCCTCCCAAGGCGCAATTTCCGCCTGCAAAACGCAGGTCACGTTACGCCAGGAGGGTGGGTCGATTTTCCAGACCGCCAGAATTGCGGAGCCCTGGTACACGCGCTCAAATCCCAACTCGGATTGCGAAATGGTTTCAATCGGCACGATCCACCAACAAGCTTGCGGCCGAGTCTCCAGCGTGATCTTGACGCGTTGCCACTCGTCCACGAGCGTCAGCCGGGTAGAACCGATTTCGCCGCGAAACTCCAGCGGGCGGCGAACATCCTTCGCCTGGAAATACCGGTCGTGGGCATCGGGAGCGAGAAGGTTCAGAACCAACTCCAGCCCCAACGCCATCCCCGAAGGGCAGGAGCGGTCGGTGTTCAGCGATGAGCGGCATTCAATCTGCCAGGTCGAGCCAGACACTTTGGAAGTCACGGTCTTGAGCGCGTCGACCCGCATCACGCAGCCGTTCGAGTGGACATCGGCGGCGCTGCGGAATTCGATCGCTGCCGCGGGGGCCTTGATGGGCGTGGCTTTCCAAGCGCCTCTTGCCAGGGTCTCATTCTCCTCCAGGCGGAGCAGCTCGAAGTCCTTCCAGCTCTTGGCGCTGGGGAAAACATAGGTGCGGAAGGCATGCCGCGCGTAGCGGTCATAGCGCAGCAATCCATCCAAGTGCGATTCTTTGCTGAGCACCTGATCGTGGATGGAAGCGGGGCCTTCGCGCGGCGCTTGCTTGGAAGAGACGTGTTTCCGCACGAGCGCGTGGTAGGATTCGGGCCGCCGCATGAGAGAATTCACCAGCTCGACGTTGGCGGGCTGGAAGCGCAGGCTTGAAACCGTAGCGCCATCCGCGGGGTGCAGCGTCATGCCGGAGACACTCTGCCGAATCAGTATTTCCTCCTGCCCATCCATATCGAAATCGGTAATCACAATTTCGGGGTTGGCGCTGGTGTCTCGGCCCTCCACGCAATCAAGTTGAAACTCCGCCTGAATCAGGTGGCGAAGAATCGCGCTGCGCAGATGGGGCGCATAGAGCCCGCCGAATACACCGTGCCAGTAAGGGTCATTGCACTGAGCAGCAAGCAAGTGCGTCTGCGCTTCGGCCAGCAACGCCGCTTTTGGTGTTCCTCCTGGCATGGAACTGTTCAGCTTTTGTAAGCGATGACTCACGCCCAGCACCTGTTTTTGAATGTGATTGGATTCCGGGTACTTGGTAAAGAAATTGCGCCACAGCCCTCCCCGCAGAAAGCGCAGGAGGCGCTCGCCATTCGGGATGTGCTCACTCTCTTCCAAACAAGCTTTGAAGTCCGTCGACGCCGCCGGCGGAAGAGACCATTCCATCATCTCCGCGTATGAGGCAGTGGGCAGATAGATGCGCCCTACCGGCGGGTGCGAGCTGAGGTAATCCGCGACGGTGGTGGTCTCCAACCAATCCTGGCTGCTCTCGAGCGCCTGAAGAAAACGCTCCAACCAGCCGTTCTTGTAAACATGATCGTAAGTGCCGGGCCAGACGCCGAACTTTTCACAGTCATCGCCCATGGCGAAGAGGGCATCGTGCTGGTTTATCCCTTCCCGCAGAATACGCAACGTTTCCGCCGGCTCCTGGAAGGGGATGGTGTAGCGAAGGGCTTTCAAGCTGGGTACCAGGCGCAACGGAAGGCCGTCCTCTTCGGTAATGTAACTGCCGCGCAACTGCCCGGGCTGGAGGCCGGCGGCGAGGAAGTGCGTATCGTCCAGAACCACGTACTCGACGCCGGCCTGGGCCAACGGACGGGGGAGTGCGGGCTCCCATACCCGCTCGGCAATCCACGCCCCGCGCGGCGTCCGGCCAAAGTGCTGGCGAAGGTAATCCGCCAGCTTGCGGAGTTGCGCGATCTTATCGGCATCGGGAATAACCGGTAGGATGGGCTCATAATAGCCCCCACCGACCAGTTCGATCTGGCCGCGCGCCGCGAGTTCGCGAAGCTGCTCGAAGTATTCCGGGTGGCGCTTTTCCAGCCACTCCAACAGGATTCCTGAAAAATGCAAGCTCAAGCGAATGCGCGGATGCTCGTGCAGCGCGTGCACAAACGGCGCATAGGATTTCTGGTAGGCGTCCTCGATCACGTGATCGAAGTTTCC
This sequence comes from Terriglobia bacterium, assembly GCA_049522495.1. Lineage (GTDB taxonomy): Bacteria > Acidobacteriota > Terriglobia > UBA7540 > UBA7540 > Bog-366. The sequence goes on along the minus strand of JBEKNU010000033.1, from coordinate 8,102 downwards.
CACCGGCTGGTGCGAATGGATGACAAGAGCGAGAGAGACTTTACTCAATTTTGCAGCCCCTTCTGGCGGTCGCGGGCAATCCGGAACTGCCTAGAATAGAATGGAACCTCGCGTATTGTCAGTAACAAATAATTTATCGCTGCGTGATCCAGATCGAGTCTCCACCAAGAAAGTTACAGGGTTGTTTCTTTCCATGTGCTGCCGCTTCATCGGGCTCCCGACCCGGATTGCTCCTGCACGCAGACACCTCCAAGTGTTGTAGCAAATTCGCGCGATGCTTCCCTAGGCTCGCAACGGCTTGTTTCAATTCCCTAGCGAACGACTTTCTCCTTTGTTTTCTGAAACATTCAAGGGTCGTGGCGATAAGTGGCTTATTTTTGTGTAACATTCTAGGTTCGGAGTGAATTTGAGATTTGTCAAATTCATAAGCTATTTACTTTCAGCAACATCAAAGGTTGGACCCCGGTTTTTTCAAAATAAATTTTCCCCCTCGCTGACGAGCATCCTTGTTAACTGCCATGTTTTCAAATACTTGAGGCCATCACCCTTTCCCTCGATTTCTCGCTAAGTTGCTGTGTTTTCAGCAACATTCAAGGTTCAAGGGGAAAACCGTTTTTTTGCACCCTCGCCGCAAAGTGTTTTCGTAATAACCCTATTTTCAAAGGCTTGGCGCTCTGCTGCCGCCACTCCCATTTTCTCGATAATTCGCTAACCCTGTCTGTTTTCATCTACATTCAAGGTTCACCAAGGCTGAAACCATTTTCCCATTGCTCGGCTCAGCAGGGAGTCCCCTCCCGCGCACTTGCGCGGCGACATACTTCCTCTGATCTGGGGGGTGGCGCAGGGCCGATTCCCGGCCCTCCTCCGTGGCCTGTTTGCCTCCCCTCTCCATGTCCCCCGCGCCTCGGAAGTTTCGACACTGACGACCCGGACTCTCTCCGTGGCCGCAATGCGAATGCTTCCCCACCCGCCGCGGACGCTGCAACACCGCCGCGCGTTGCGCCGACCGCCGCCCATGGGTCGCACGGGTACGCTGGTTTCAGGGCATGGCGGCGATGAGGGTCGAACCGGGTGGGCGTCATCACGGGAGACATTCGTAGCCGGAGCGCCGTACGCGAGCTTTAGCACGCCAGTAGGCTATAGAATTTAGACCTTCCTGTCAAGAGACAAATTGTCTGAAGGTGCGGATTTCGTCGCCTGCAAATTTCTCAAGCCAACCGCCATCGAGGGAGGCGGCACGAACCTGCCCGCGCCAGGACGTGGTAAGATTTGCGCAGCAAATAAGTCATGCGCTTAAGCGGCTTGCCTACTCGATCGGCGCAGGAGGAAACATGCTTGACCCCAAGGCGTTGCTGGCATACTGCAAATCGGAATTGGACGCGCTCATGCGTTGCTTGCGGCAAGCGGTGGAAATCGAGTCCCCCAGCCAGAACAAGGCGGCGATTGACCGCATGGCAAACTTCTTCGCGGAGGAGTTCCGCAAGCGCGGCGCGAAGGCTCGAATCCTGAGCCACTCCACGGCGGGCTCGGCGGTGGTGGCGGAATTCTGGGAAGGGGCGCGCGGCACAAAACCCATCCTGCTGCTGGGCCATTTGGACACCGTCTGGGAAATCGGCACCTTGGCGGAGATGCCGTTTCAAGTGCGGGGGGGGCGCGCCTACGGGCCGGGAATTTACGACATGAAATCCGGCATCGTTTGCGGCCTCTGGGCGGTGCAAGCCCTCGCCGCTATGAAAATAACTCCTCCCGGCCCCGTGCGCTTTTTCTTGAATGCGGATGAGGAGATATCAAGCATGGCCTTTCGCAACGAGTTGCTGGCGGAGGCCCGCCGCGCCCGCGCCGTGCTGGTACTGGAGCCCGCCGCTGCCCAGGGGGCCCTTAAAACCGCCCGCAAAGGCGTGGGGGAGTTTCAGGTCACCGTGCGCGGCCGCTCGGCCCACGCGGGAATCAATCCCTCGGCTGGCGTCAATGCGATTTCCGAGCTGGCCCGGCAGATTCCGCGCATCGAAAAGCTGGCGCGCCCCAAGCGGGGACTGACCGTTAACGTGGATGTTATCCAGGGCGGGACACGCGCGAATGTGATCCCGGAACTTGCGGTGGCACGCGTTGATGTGCGTGTGCCCACCCGGCTCGACCGCGAGAAGATCGAAAAGAAAATGCGAGCGCTCGCGCCCATTCATCCCGAGGCCAAACTGGAAGTAACCGGCGGGGTTAACCGTCCTCCCATGGAGCGGAAGATGGCGAGCGCGCTCTTTCGCAAGGCGCGCGAGCTGGGACGCCAGATGGGCTTGGACCTGAAGGAAGCCGCAACCGGAGGAGGCTCCGACGGGAATTTTACCGCCGCCCTGGGAATCCCCACGCTCGACGGCCTGGGCGGAACCGGTGAGGGAGCCCACGCCCGCCACGAGCACGTCATCCTCCGCGAATTGCCCCAGCGCGCGGCGCTGCTGGCAGCGTTGATGGCTTCCCTCTAAAAATAGATCCGGGGCAGAGCGGTCTCCGGAATGCGGTTACCGGCGCTCCCGTATAACTGGGTAAGCAGGCCGCTCAAAGACTGACCCCGGGCCCATCGCCCGCCTTGACACGGCGAGGGGAGGGGCACAGAATCGAGTTGTCGGTGGAGGTGCCCATGAAAGCCGCCCTGATTCTGACCTTGCTGGCCATCGTGGCCCTGCCCTTGATGGCCGATTCCCCCAAGGGTGTTGTACCCCGCAGCACGGCCGGGAAGTACGCGGCGCATACCGATGCAGGCGGGGCTGTACTCGGCGCCACGCTGCTTACGTCCAAGGAGGTTCACAAGGCTTTCAGCACCGATCTCACCCAATGCTGCCTGGTTGTGGAAGTGGCACTTTACCCTGGCAAAGGCAAGTCGCTGGATGTCTCCCCTGACGATTTCATCCTGCGCCTGGCGGGCACGGAAACGGCGGTCAAACCGTCGAGCGCCACGGTGCTCGCTTGGCAACTCCAGAAGAAGAATACGGACGCCGTGGGCGTCCATCCCGTCGGTGAGGTCCACGTCGGCTACGAGTCGGGCACCGACCCACAGACCGGGCAGCGGATCCACGGTGTCGAGGCAGGGGGTGGAGTGGGCGTCGAGGTCGGTGGCGACCCCGCAGCGGCTGCGGCCTCCACCGATCGCGACCGGAGGATGATGGAAATGGAATTGAACGAGAAGGCGCTTCCCGAGGATACGGTATCGGCTCCCGCCGCCGGCTATCTCTACTTTTCACTTCCCAAGAACGACAAGAAAGGCGCTCACCAGCTTGAATACACTCTGAACGGCCAGAAGGTGTCCCTGAAGCTCAATTAGTCGCTAAGACCCGTACTTCTTCACCACGTAGTTGGCCACTTCCTCTTCGAACGCAGGGTAACTCATCCGCATTTCGTCTTGCAGCAACGTACTGAAATCAGAGGAAGGCATTTGTCGCAAAATCCGGCGCACCTCTCCCATGCCAAAGGTGTCGCGGACGTATTCGAGCGCGGCCAAGGACTTGGCGTAAACCAGGGGCACCTGATTGGGGGGCAAATTTACAAAAGATCCTTCGAGTGAGGTATAAGGAGGAATATTTCCGGCGGCGAGGGTTCGCGCCAACTGGCTTCCCTGCGTCGCGGTAGTGGCGCCTTCCTCAAGCTGCGCCAGGCCCTCGTTAAACCAGGTGGGGCAATGGCCCAGGGTGATCAGGCGGACAAAGGAATGCGTCATCTCATGCTTCAGCACGCGCGCCAGGGCTGGGGTCATTTGGGTCAGGCCGGAAACCGGAACGCGGATCTTCCCGTCATTCAAAGCGCCTACCCAACCGGGGGTCCGGGTGATGTCGCGGAAGGCTTGATTGGGGTAGAGAATAACGACGATGGGCTCGGAGGGGGAATAATCCAGGTCCAGCACCAGATCCTGGAAGGAGCCGTCCAGGCTGTTCAAAATTTCCCCACTCAGCTTTTCGCCCTGCTGACCATCGTAGCGAAGCAGGAAATGCTCGCTGCGCAATTCCGAATAAGCGCCCGAAATCTCCTGCTCGCGTTGCGCCTTGGCCACCGCTTCACGCAGTTGTGGATTGTCCAGAACGGCGAGCGCCTTGTTCCACTCCGTAATGGCTTGATCGAGATTCTCCATCCCGTAGTAGGCGGATCCCAATAGCGCACGAAAATCCGGCGCCTGGGGATAACGGTCCGCCTCCGGCGACAACAGATCGATGGCCTCCATATAATGTTCCTGCTTCCACAGCAAATAACCGAGCGCCAACGTCAGGGCCTGGTCATGGGGCAGATATTTGATCGCCTCGCGATACTTGAGGATGGCCGCCTCCGGGTCACCCTTGCGCGCCAGAAAAACCGCTGCTGCCTGGAATCCCTGTTTGAGCTTGTGAAGGTTCTCCGGTGTGGAGTTGAGGGTGGCGTCGTTCGTCAAGTGCGTGAGGTAGGCCTCGTCCACCGCATCGTCGTGGATGACCCCCGACACTTCAATCGAGGAATCCACGGGCGGCGTGATCGGCAGCGGAACATCGCGACTTGGCCGAGGGGTTCCCCCCGCCTGCGCCGCGGCCGGGGCGTCCGACTTGTCCACGTGGTCCACGATGGACTTCGAAATCGCGAATTCACCCCCGTCCGCTTCATAGTAAACTTGTTTCTCATCCTCTTTGGTAACTTGGGCAACGATCTTTCGACCGTTCTTTAGGTAGATAACATCCGCAAGCAGCAGGGAGGGAAACAGGATAAGGACACACAACAACCTCCGGCCCCACACAGCTTTCCCGTGGGGCGCGAAGAGCTTCCGAACTTCGGCGTGCCCTGCCATCCTATTGGCATCATACAACAGGGCTGCGCACTCCGTCGAGTTGAGGACGGCCAACTTCCGCGCTACAGTTAGGCGGGGGATTTAAAAGGGGCGTGGCATGAGGTCCGCAAAAATTTCTCCTGGGCAGATTTGCCGGATGGGTCGCAAATTCGCGCTCCCCGCGTTCTGGTTGCTCGCTTGCTCGCTTCAGGCTGGCCCCGGCGCAGCACAACTACTCCCCGAGCCGCTCGAACTGCTGAAGCAGTTGAACAGCGTCACCTTGGACCCCACGCATGTCTATGTGATCCGCGACGCCCACATTACGCGCGCGCGGATGAACCTGTATCTCAATCGCGGCTTCATCGCTTTCATGACGCCGGTGCAGGGCCAGGTCACGGGGGCCGTTTTCTGGGGGGAAGGGGAAGTTTTGATGATCCCCCCCGACCGTGCCGAGAAGCGAAACCTTGCGGAGTTCACGCAGGCGCCCATCCTGGAAGAGAAAATCGATTCGGCTTACATGCGCTTCACGGACCAGACTGCCCAGGAATTGCAGGCGGCGGCGCGCCAGCCTGATCCGGATGATCTCGAACAGCCCGGCCCCTTCCTGAATGAGTGGGCCGCCGTGGCGCAGGCGCCGAGTCTCGAGACCTCCGTGCGCATCCTCACCGATATGCTCGGCGATCGCAGCCATCCTTACTTTTACGCGCGCGTGAATGGGGAGAACCTGGGGGCATTTGACATGGTTGACGATGAGCGCCAGGCCGAGCCCTTCACCGTCAGCTCGTCGCGCAAGGTGGGTTCCCAATCCTTCACCGATATCTGGTGTTCCTTCCCCACCCAAAGTTCGCAGGCCGGACCTGCCGCATCGTTGCATGGTACGGCAAAAGCGCTGGCGTACACCCTGGACGTGCGCATCCAATCTGACCGCAGTCTGGAAGGCCGGGCGGAGATTCAGCTCGAGTCCCGTTCGGGGGAGGATCGCGTCATCTCCTTTGCGCTTTCACGCTGGCTCGCCGTCACGGGAGTCGAGGACGATCACGGGCGTAATATCACGGTGATCGGGGGCCAGCCGCAGGGCGGGGTTGCGGCGGAGGCGCGCGCTTATAATCACGTCGAAGTCGTACTTCCTCACCCCTACCCAGTCGGAGAACGCTTTCGCTTAATTTGGAGGTATCACGGCAACGTTATCGCCGACGTCGGCAACGGAGTGCTGTACGTTGGCGCTCGGGGAAGCTGGTACCCCAACATTAGTAACGGCCTTCCCAGTCAGTACGACATGACTTTTCACTACCCGCGAAAACTGGTGCTGGTGGCCACCGGCGCCCGCGTCGAGGAGAAAACCTCAGAGGATTGGGCGGAGAGCCGGTGGCGGTCGGACGGTGTTTTCCGCGTGGCCGGCTTTAATCTGGGATCCTACACCTCTGTCGAGCGGCACGCGGGAAAGACACTGGTCACGGTTTATGCCACACAGGAAGCGGAAAGCTCGCTGGAAAAACGGCATGATGTGGCGGAGGCGTCGCCTCCGGTCGTTGCTGGTTTGCGCGGGAAAGTGATCAATACTCCGCGCGTGGAGCCTTTGCCGCTATCACCTTCCGCCCTGGAGGGCAGCGTCGCCGGCATCGCTTCGCAGGCCGTGCAATACTATGCAAGCGTGTTCGGTCCCTATCCTTATCCCCGCTTGGCCATCTCCCAAGCGCCCGGGGGCTTTGGCCAAGGGTGGCCGGAACTCGTATATCTGCCCACCCTTTCCTTCCTGCCTAAAACCGAACGGTCGGAGCTGAGCTCAAGCAGGGGAGGGAGTGACCCGCTGGGGCCGGTCGTTATCGCCCATGAAATTGCTCATCAATGGTGGGGAAATCTCCTGGGTTGGCAGACCTACCACGACCAGTGGCTTTCCGAAGGGCTCGCCAGTTACGCGGCGGCCCTTTTCCTGGCGCAGGGCAAGGACGGCAGCCGCCAGTTCGGCAATCTGCTGCATCTCTACAAGGACGATTTGCTGGCCAAGACCACCGCGGGCGCGACGGTTGAATCAGGTGGTCCCATTTGGCTCGGGCGTCGGCTTTCCAGCTCTATGGATCCGGGGGGATACTCCAACATCGTCTACAAAAAAGCCTGCTGGGTTCTTCACATGCTGCGGGGATTGATGACCGATCCTGAGACGGGTTCGGACGCCCGCTTCTTCCGCATGCTGCGCGATTTCGTCACCCATTACCAGGGCCAGTCCGTCTCCACCGAAGATTTCATCCATCGCGCGGAAAAGTACATGACGCCGCAGAGTGACCTGGAACATAACCACAAGCTCGATTGGTTCTTTAGTGAGTGGGTCTACGACACGGGAATTCCGGCGTACACTCTCAAGACGGAGGTTCGCGCGCTTGCCAGCGGCCAATATGTTGTACAAGGCGCCATCACCCAGAGGGATGTTCCCGAAGATTTTGAGATGCCGGTTCGTGTGGTCGCTCTTTATGTCAGGGACAAGCGGGTCACGCTGGGACAGGTGGTGGTGGGCGCGAGCGGCGCTCACTTCAAATTCACGACGCCACGAAAACCCGTGCGCGTGATGATTGACGAGGAAAATTTGCTGGCTGTGGTGCGCTAGCCGCTATTTCTCATCACGTTGGGAGGCTTTTGGAGAGCTGCCGAAACGGCGGGGCTGAAGCCCCGCCCTTCCAAACCCGTGGTGAGGGATCCGCTCTACGGCGATGCGCGCGGATGGATTATCCCGGCGGCCAGTGAAACGTGCGGCCTCCCAGCACGTGGACATGCAGGTGGAACACCGATTGCCCCGCCCAGGTGCCGTTGTTAATCACGTTGCGATAGCCCTTCGATTCCAGGCCCCGCTCACGCGCCAGTTGAGCTGCCACAAGAAAAAGATGGCCAATCAACCCCTCGTCTTCGGCGAGCGCTTCCTTGAGCGAGGGCAGGTGCTTGCGCGGAAGCACCAGCAGGTGGACCGGCGCTTGCGGGTGAACGTCTTCGATCGCCACGGCGCGCTCGTCCTCATGAACGATTTTGGCGGGGACCTTGCGGTCGATGATCCGGCAGAAGAGGCATTCCCCCATTAGTTCAACCTCGTGACAAAAGTCTGCGTGGCCAGATTCGCGCTGCGAAGCTTCTCCGCCAAGGCGAGCGCCGCGCCCTCGGAATTCTCGTGCCCCACGCGCACGCGGTAGAAGAAGCCGTCGCCACGGTCGAAACTCTGGATGACTACGGGCCCATAGCTCGCCTCGATGTGGGCCTTCAAGCGCTCAGCATTCGCGGGGTCGCGAAAGGCGCCCACCTGCACGGCAAAGACGGCGGGCTCGGAAGTCGAGCCGAGCCCCAGGATTTC
>JBEKNU010000032.1:0-35175 GCA_049522495.1 Terriglobia bacterium | reverse complement strand
ACGTAGTTGGGTCATAAGGACCTCCTTATGACTCCACACTACTCCTTGATTGCATGGGAGGTTTTAAAGCATGGGCACGCGAAAAGCGTCCCCCGCGCCAGCGGGTTCGTTCTAGTCGCCTACCTGTTTTTTTGACCCAGCACCACGCGGCCACGGTCAGTGACTTTTGGGGTTCCTCCCACGCGCGGGAGGTGCGCCGGAAGTTGTGGGGGACGGCGGGCGGAGGCGCGGCCCACTTGGTTACTCCCGGCGTCTACTAACGATTCGGACAATATTTCCTCTTGACAGCATCAGAGAACTGGCCTATACTGTAGGCTGCAGGAGGCGAGGTGCTGCTATGTCTCTGCGCAAGTCTCCCACCCGGACGCCGGCTTTCCTGGAAGCCATCCGCCGCAACGCTCAGAAATCCACAGGGCCCTGGACCGTGCGGGGCAAGGCTCAGTCCTGCCTGAACCGGCTCAAGACCGGCGAGCGCTCGCGCGTCTATCGCCAATTGTGGTACGGATTACTCCACGCCCCGCCCTGCGCGGTCGAGCCGACGGCACGCGCCCTCTTGACCCGCGAGCAGGCGGCGCACCCCCTGTTCGCAGAACTTGTGGATCTGTCGCGTTGGGCGGAAAGCATGGTGGCGATGGACGAACGCTGGCTCCGCGAGTCGGTGGCAGCGAAGCAAAAGGCGTGGGCGACCAGCAAGAACGAGCCTCAGAAGCCGGCCCGGGCGGATGAAGGTGGGGAGAAATTCCTGATGGAGCAAAAACATCTCATCCGTCAGCCCGTCGGGGGACGGGTCTGGCGACCGACGGACAAAGGCGCTATGGCGCAAAGAAAACAAAGCAGCTTTACCTTCGTGCGGGGGAGCGGGCAAAATAAAAAGATGTTAGAAATCGACGTTGGAAGTAGGAATGTTATTGAAAACACAAGAAACGGCGACATTTTGTCATGCCATTCATCGGACATTTTAGGCAATTCGACGCCAGTTTTGACGCGGAATGCACGTTTGGGTGCGATAAAAATCACCTTTTCGATGCGATTTAACCGCCAATGTACAGCGCTGGCGATGCCAAGATTCGAGCCGCAAGGTTAACCCTTATGCCTCGTGGGTGACCTCCGCCGGACGCAGGTTAGTAGGACAGTATGACGTAGAGGCGGCTTAACGCCGCCATATGGCGAGGTAAACTCGCCGCTACGACCTCAAACTGCACCTCCACCGCACGCAGGTTCGAATGCACGGCGCGGCGCAGCCGTGCTAAAGTACCCGGCTACTTCTTAAAAGGCGGGGGTGAAGATAGCGGCGTTTGTTTAGGCAGGTCGTCAAGCCGACGCACCCCATTCCCGCGCAGCGGGACACCGTGAGTAGCCGTAGGCGAAACCTACGGTCGTGGGGTCAACCCTCGTTTGATATTATCTGCTGGCGTTGGAGGACAAGCATGAATCTTCTTACCACTTTGAAAGGCTCGTTGTTGGAAGGCTTTTTCCCATCCGGGTGGGACTTGGCCCAGTGGGACGCTTGCGTGGCCGACGACCCGAAAGCCATTTTCGAGCGCCAGCCGAAGTGGCACGAGGATTACTCGATTCGCATGGCCGATAATGTGGCGGATTTCGATGTGATGCTGGGCCATGAGTTGGCCATGGAGATTCGCCGCTGCCGCGAAGCCGGACGCAAGTTGGCCCTGATCCTGCCCGTGGGGCCCATGGGCATGTACCGTTGGACGGTCTATTTCCTGCGTGACTGGAATATTCCCTGCGACCACGTTTGCGGCTTCAACATGGATGAGTGGAGCGACGCAGAGGGAAATACGCTTCCGGGCGACCACCCGGGGGCTTTCCAGCACGCCATGGAGTCGGCTTTCTACGGGCCGCTGGCGGGCCTCACGGTGCCCCCGGGGCAGCGGTTCTTTGCCACCAGGAATCTGTTGCCCGAGTACGCGGACCGCATCGGCGCCCTGCGCAAAGAAGGAGCCAAGCTCGTGGTGGTCTACGGCATTGGGCGCGCTTGCCATATTGCGTTTTGGGAGCCGCACTTTGGAGTCGAGTTTACGAGCGACGAAGACTGGCGCAAACAGACCCATCGCTTGGGCGCCCGCCTGCACCCTCTGACCATCGAGCAGAACGCCATCACGAGTTTTAAGAGCCGGACGACGCTGGTCCCTGCTTACGCCAACACCATCGGCCCCGCATTCTTCACCCACGCCGACTACGCCCTGGGCGGCGCGGATGGCGAACTGGGCCGCGGCATGCAATGGCAAGGGCTGTCGCTGTGGGTGACGCTGCGGCACCCCGTGAGCCGTCACATCCCTTCCACCTGGATGCCAACTCAGCCGGGCGTCCTTTACTTCACCAAGGAGCTCGCCGGGCCTTTGGTTCCCGAGGTTAACTAATGTCGCTCGATTCGAAATCCCCCCGCTTGCTGGTAGTCATGGCTCACCCTGATGACGCTGAAATGCTCGTGGGGGGAACGCTATTCCATCTCAAAGACCTGGGCTGGGAGTTGAGAATCGTCACCATGACGGAAGGTGATTGCGGCTCGGCCACGGTGTCGCGGGAAGAGATCGCGCGGATTCGTTACGCCGAAGCGCAAGCCGCCGCCGCTTACCTGGGCGCCCGGTACACATGCGTCGGCCTGATGGACGTGGAGGTGACTTTCAATGTCGAAAACCTTCGCCGGGTGGTGGAGGTCATGCGGAGATTTGATCCCGATGTGGTGGTGACGCATTCGCCGGCGGATTACATGCTGGATCACGAAGAAGCCTCTCGTCTGGTGCGCGGAGCGGCCTTTGCGCTGGCGATGCCCAACTATGAGACGCGGCAGGTTCCGCCGGCCCCGCGTGGCCGCTCCACACCCGCCCTTTATTACGCGGATGCCATTGAGGGGAAGGACCCTTTGGGGCGGCGGATCTATCCCCAGTTTTATGTCGACATCAGCAAACCGCTTCCTCAAAAACGCGAGATGCTGTCGCGCCACGTCTCGCAGCGTGAATGGCTGCGTTCGCACCACGGGATGGATGAGTATCTGAATCAGATGGAGGCGTGGGCCGCAGGCTACGGCAACGAGAGCGGGTTTGCCTATGCAGAAGGTTTTCGCCAGCACCTTGGGCACGGCTATCCGCGCGAGCCCATCTTGCAGGCAGCGCTTAAAGCCTTTCTCCACGTGCGCGCCGCCGATGCAACCGGCTGAGGCGCCGCTAGGAGGGTCCACTCATTAGGGTATTGTCTTGTGCTCGTCGCGGGGATAGTATCATCCCCCTAAGATCCCCTGCCATTGGGTACGGGGATGGCTATTTCCGTTTTAGCTTTATACCCCCTGGGAGGAGCCATGAAAACTAGCGCGCGGGAACTTGTCATGATCGTGGGCACCGTCTTTACACTCCTCGTATTCGGGGCAGGCGGCGCCGGACGTTTGGGTGCGAAAGAAAAACCTGCGCAGATCGGTCCCAATGACCCTACCGTTCGCCTCTACACCCTCCTCGATTCCAAATACAACGGTAAGCTGGACGACTTCTGTGTGCTGGCGGATGTCTTTAACGATCCCAAGAATCCCGGGCAAGCGCAACAGCACGTTCTCCGCGTCGACTACGGCAAAGACCGGGCATTTGGTAAACTGAACATTCACGTACGGACGGTGGCTCAACTTACTCCCGAGCAGTTGAAGACGTACAGTCCCAAGCAAATTTACGATTTCGCCGAAACCGACAGTGCGAAGTTCACCAAGACCGATCCGGGCCCCCTGGGTAGGCCGGGTGATGTCTATTTTGAGCCCGCCGCAGACGGGGGCGCCTTGGGAGAGGTTTCCGCAACCCCAGAGGTCCAAGCCCAATATGAACGCTTTGTGACCCAGTACATCCTGCCGGCCCTGGAAAAGAAAGCGGCTGGCGGAAACGGGTCGTAGTGCCCTTCCCGCAGGCACCGGCTGCCGCCGCGCTTCCCGGCCCCGTGTCTAAACCTCCTCTCCTGACCTCGATGGACTCTTGTTCAAATCGTCAAACTTCGAAAGAAAGGTGGCGCTGAGACTGCGGTCGAATTCCCGGAGCCACTGACGAATGTATTCAACCTGGCAGGTGGGATTCTTAAGAAGAATGCCGCGGATATCATCGAGATCACGAGGGCGGCCGGCGATGATCTTATGAATGACGAGGTCCTCGAGAGAAGCAAATCGGACTCGCGCGTTTCCAATCGGAACGCGCTGCACGTGCTCCAGGGCCTGCCGTTCGTACTCGGAATGGGAAAACATCAAGTCGATGCGCAGTCGTGTTTCTAAATCCGAGCAAGGCAACACCATCGTTCTACGAACAAAGTCCTCCGGTTCCTGCACCAAAACCTGCCATCCTTGCGCTTTCACCAAGTCCAGAATTTCCCCCAGCCGGTCGAGCCCTGCGCCCAACGTCACATCAATGTCTTGGGTGAGGCGCGGCTCGCCGTACACTAGCACTGCTTGACCACCGATGACCATGTAGGAAATCCCCCGCTCTTCAAGAGCGAGCGCGATTTTCTCCAGCAGCCGGATCAGCATGCAGTTTTCTCGCCAATGCAATTTTGTGTTCGATTCCCTCCAAGGGATCGGAGGGAGGGAAGACGCCCAGCCGACGGGCGTACGCGAGAAAATCATCCATGAGCGCCAAGGCGCGCTCAAAATTCGGCGGCTCGCGAAGGGGGACGCCCGCCTCCCACGCTTCCCAATAAGCACGGTCTTTGATCATCGTCCTTCGCCTCGCGGGATTGTTGCCTGGGCAACGAACCCTCTGTCCAATCTTACACCTTATGACAAGCGCCCTTAGGGCTTCGCCTCCGTCAGCACCACGCGTGGAAACGAGGAAGGGTTCTTGTCGCTGGTCCGAAACAGGTGATCTTTCTTGGACTGTAATACGATCCTTTCCAGGTCTTGCGCATCGGTGGGCTTGGCGGGACGGATCACTTTCGTCACGCCAAATTCCAAACCCAACTCGTAGCCCTCAGCGAACTTACCGCCCTCGAAGAAGGTCACCGGGACCGCGATGTCACCGGAATAGCCGCTGCCGGTTTTCTTCCAGGCGGTGTAAATCTCCTGCATATAATCGTGAGGCTGCGGGCGCGGCGGCAGGTAATCTTCGTCGGAGAAGATGCTGTGCTCAACCCCGGCGAAATTCCCGGGGCTGAAGTAGAGTGTGTACTCATCGCCGGTGGGTTCCTTGGCGAAAAAGTTTTTGCGGAAAGCGGCTTCCAGCCTCAGCACCACGGTGTCGCCATTCTGAATGCCGCGCGGGAAGAAGGGTTGATAGAGATCCGGGTCGTTGACATCAACGCCCACATAGAGAAAGCTGGCGTCCCACGCCAGCGCCACGCGCGCTGACAAGTCGTGCGGCCCCTTCCACAATTTGGCGCCCGCCGCCACCTGCGCGCTCTCATTCAGCCGGTACATCGGACCACTTTCCCACTTGGAAAAATCCCCGTCCAGGTTGGGGGATTGGGGCAGGCGATAGGCGGAGAGCGCCTCATAGTTTTCATCCCATTGGAGTGTGCCGTCCGGCAGATGCCGGAACGCGGCATCAGCATTGACCTCGGGCAGGCGCTCGCCCGCGCGCTTGATCGCCGGGGAAATTTCCTCGAGCAATGGCGCGAAGCGCCGGTGATAGCGCAGGCGTTCGAGCGCCGAATTCATTTCCGCCAGTTGCGCTTGCATTTTCGCCACATCAATGGGCTGGCGGCGCTCTTTAAACAGCGCCGTAAAATTCCCGTCATCCCAATAATATGTTCCATAAGTCTTCAGGAAGGGCGCGAGTTGGCGCGGCCCATCTTCGCCGTATTGGCTCACCACGGCGTGGGCTTCCGATTGCGCCGGGTCGTACGCGGCGGCGTTCCACAGGTAATCGGCGATGGTTTGGAGCGGAATCATCGAGGCATGCGCTTCATTCATGGGATTGGAAAAGAGGCCGCGCACGGCGCCGGGCAGATGCGCGTCGCGGCCGATGAGCGACCCCAGGTAGCGGCACCATCGCGTGCCATCATTTACGGGGTAGTTATCCCAAATCAGCGGCGGGCGATGAATGTATCCACCCCATTCGCGCGCTTGCTCCATGGTGATGGTGGGAGAAAAAACCTTCGGGCCGGTCCAGACCATGGACACGCCGGGATCAACGCCCGCGCCCAGTTCCTGGAGGTAGTCGCGATTGCCCCATTCGTTGGTGTAAGTCGTCGGGGTCAGCACCAGGCGGTTGGCGGCGGACTGCTCCTTGAGGTACTTGTAGAGTTTGTTGGCGAGGGAAATATGCGCCTGCGCGAGGGTTTTGAATTGCGCCCGGTCCTGAGGGTCTTGCAAATCCTGTGGCACGTCGTCCAGAAAAAGAGCAAAGCAGGAAACGCCCAGCTTGCCGACGCTCGCGAGTTTGTTGGTTAATACCTGGAAATCCCTCTCGCTGGAGTAAGCCATGGTGAGGCCCGGACTGATGGCAAAGCAGAAATCCACAAAGTTGTGTTGCGCGGCCTCGACGAGCTCCCCCAACCGTTGCTGTGCTTCCGGCGGATAGGCGTCGCGCCAGAGCTTGCGATGGTAGGGGTCGTCTTTGGGAGCGTAGTAGTACACGTTCATGCCATGGGCGCCCTCAAATCGCAGAATGTCGACGCGGTCCCGATGCGTCCAGGGAGGGCCGTAAAAACCTTCCACCACGCCACGCTCCGGAAAGGAGGGGAAATCCACGATGACGGCGGCGAGGCCATTTCTTAGGATGCGCATGGCCTGCGGGTGGGGTATGAGCTGACTGGAAAGATTCGAGAGCCAGATCGCCAACAGATCCGGAACCCTCAGCAAAGCATGGTGAAACCCTCGCCAGGTGGCGGCAGTAATTTGCAGCCGGTTGGGAACCACCGCGCGGGGATAGGTGGCCTCGATGATGTAACCTTCCTGGGCGAGCTCTGCCGAGGGTGTGATGGCGGTTGAGCCCGCCGCGCGCTTGAGAGTATCGAGAAAAACCTCAACACTTTTTTCCTGGCGCAGGTCAATCGTCAAGCCACCGGCCTCGGGTACCACTCGCGGCCCTTGCGAAGTGCTTTTCAGGAAACGGATCAGCGCCTGATCCTGTCCCGCCAACAGGTTGAGTTGGCGCTCGATGCGCTCGTCGAGCTCCCCGGCCGAATAGATAACCCAGGTATGCTCCGCGCCGCGAGCGCCGGACGCCAAGGCGGTAAACATCAAAACCGATAGACCAACAACCGCGCGGGTTCGCATGGCTTCTCCCATGGAAAGAGGTAGCCCAAAAGAGACTGAGTGTAACAGTTTGCGGAGGAGGCTTCCAAGGGTGTCTCGAACCGCCTTGGCCATGCGCGGTATTTTGTCGGTCACTCGCCGCTTGCCACCGGTCATTGCCCCTCCGGCTGCCAAAGTTCCGGGTCTTCCACGCCCAACCGCCAGGCTGCGTATCCGCACAGGTGGTCAAGTTGCACCAGCTTCAGTTTCTCGTGCAGGCTGCGGGCGTCGTCAAACCACGCGGTGCGCAGGGTTCCGCCCTCCCGCAGTTGGAACCAGGTGGTCCGCGACGTATCGTCCCAATGCCGTTCGCTTCCCGGGTCCGCAAGGAATTGCGACAAGTCCTTGTAGGCAAGGCTGTGCGCCGTGGTGGCGCCGGGAGTTTTAGCCCACTCGCGGCCATAGAGAGGGATGCCGAGCAGGAGCTTAGCGGGGGGCACGCGGCGGACGGCATAGTCGACTGCCGCCTTCACCCACTCGTAGCCCGCCACGGGACCGGGCGGGGTCGAGGGAGTATGTTGATCATAGGCCATGAGCACCAGGAAATCGGCCGCGCGCCCGAGCCCGCGGTAATCGAACGCCGCGCCCCACTCTCCGGTGTGAAACCCTGGCGCGGAGCTATCAGGATAGGTGTCGGAAAAGCGCGGTACGATGGCGACGCTCAGCAGGCGATGGTCGTGGTGCAACCGTGCCGCCAGGCGCGCCACGAACTGTGTGTACGCAAGCTTGTCTGCGGGGGCCATGCCTTCGAAATCGAGTTGCCAGCCCACGTATCGATCGCGTTCCGCAAGCTGCGCCAGGTATTTTGCGGCGCGCTCCAGCGCCTTGGCATTGTGCAACAGGACGTGTGCTGTCGAGCGGTCGAAGCCCGAATTCATCACCAGCGGCATGAGGGGGAGTCCGGCGCGACGCGTCAGGTCCAACACCCCCGCGGGGAGTTGCCCGTGCAGCACTCCCGCGCGGTCAAGCCCATAGCATTGCGGAGCGAGCAAGGTCATGGCGCCGGCGTGCGCCTGGAGCGATGCCAGGCCCACCGAGTCATCGGAGTAATAGAACATTGCCAGCGGACGCGCGTTCAGCACTCGCTCCCGCGCTTTCGCCAGGTCGGCCTCCGCGGCGGCCTTTTCCGACTGGAGATTCGCGGCATCTCGATCCTTGGGCCCTGCCCATGCCGTCACCGCCACGGCCAGCAAGACGAGTGAGTAGAGGGGGATTCTGCGTGCCAGGGGTTTTGAAACTCCAGAACCCAAACTCGAAATTCCATGGTTAGGGGGCGAGTTTCGATCTTCGAGTTTCGATTTTCGATTCATGAAGAGTGGCGAACCCATGCCTTCCAGATCCAATATGCGGGGATACCGCTGCCCACCAGCGCGACTCCCCACATGGAGTCGGTGCGCTGCTGCCAGAACGTATTCACCAGCAGGCAGACCGCGAGTATTACAAAAACCGCGGGAACCAGGGGATATCCCCAGGTCCGATAGGGACGCGGCAGGTCGGGCTCCCGCCGGCGCAGCACAAAAACTCCGGCGGTGCAAAGCGCGTAAAAGAGGAATTCCGAAAAAATCGCCTTGGTGTAAAGCGACTGGTACCCTCCCGTCAGCGTGAACAATCCTGCGATGACGGCCTGCCAGACCAAGGACACGGCGGGCGTGTGGAAGCGGGGATTTACGGCGCCGAGCCCAGCCGGGAAAAGGCCCTCGCGCGCGGTGGCGTAAGGGATACGTGAGCCCGCCAGAATCGAGCCGTTGAGCGTGGCGAAGGTGGAGATCATGACCCCCACGGCAATAAACGCTCCACCCGCGTTGCCCAGGACGCGGCGCGCGGCGTCCGAGGCCACGGTGTTCGTACCCAGAACCTGGGAAGCCGGCAGCACGTGGAAGTAAGCAAGGTTCACCAGGACATAGACGATGAGCACCAGCAGCGCCCCGCCAATCAACGCCAAGGGCATGTTGCGTTGGGGATTCTTGACTTCGCCCGCCACCATGCTGAGATTGTTCCATCCGTCATAAGCCCAGAGCGCTGAAACTGTGGCCACCCCGAAAGCCGCCAGCAGCCCGCCGTGCCCACCCGCCTCGATAAATGGGCGGAATCCCCGCCACGAGCCGTGGCCGAAGGCGAGGCCCAGCACGATCAGGATCGCCAGCACCAGCAGCTTGGAGGCGGTGAAGAAAGTTTGTACGGCGCCGCTGCGGCGCACCCCTAGGATGTTCAACCCAGAGAGCAGCAGCACCATCAGCGTCGCGCCAATCTGGAGGCCCGTCAGGTGCAGTTCCAATTGGTGGCTACCGAAACGCAGAGAGGTTTCCCACAGCGTGTCGCGCAAGCGCGGGAAGAAGTAAGCAAGGTAGATGACAAAACCCGTGGCGATAGCGGCAATCGAGGCGGTCTTGGCGATGATGAATTGCGTCCAGCCATAGAGGAATCCGAACAGGGGTCCGTAAGCGCGGTGCATGTAGACGAATTCGCCGCCCGCCTCCGGCATCGCCGCGCCCAACTCGGCATAGCTGAGCGCCCCAAAAAGGCTGAGGACCCCGGCGGCCACAAACACGGCCAGGACCATGCCCGGCGTGCCCACCAGTTGCAGCATGGTGCCCGGAACCACAAAAATCGCAGTCCCAATCATGGTGCCCGCCACCACGGACGTGGCGCCGAACACGCCCAGGCCTTTCACCAACTCGCTTTGATCTGTATTCCGCATCACACGTACTTCCCAACCATCGGGATCGCTGCTTATGGGTAGCTTACAGGAGCCTACATAGGGCTACAGGCACAATGTCGCAGCCCGCCAGCTCCTCTTCCACTGACATATAAGTATCATTTTTTTCAGTAATATCGTGGCAAGCTGAAGGCAAGCTACTTGTTATCATAAACATCGTGGAGCGCCAAGAAGTGGACATTTTTTCACCATGTTTTTTCAATAACATCGCGAAACTAGCCTTCATTTTTTAATTCCCCTTTTATCTCGAAGACCGACCGGCGCACGAAATAATTCATTTGTTTACAACAACATAAAAATTTCTAAGTTTTCCTCATTTCTAGATTAAGCCCTTTTTTTCTTACACATCGTGGCAAAGTGGGCGTTTCAGCCATCTTCCACCACCCAATTATTATAGCCTACAAAAGAGCAATTGTCAAGAAAATTCGTACAGCTTTGTAGCCGCTCGGGCTGCGTGGCGGCTTCCTTTGGTCTGCCCTACACCGGCACTACGTCTCTCGGGCCAGGCGCGATGAGGTGGCCCGGCTCACGGCCAGTCCAACGAAAAAGGTTACCATCGTGCCGATGGCCACATACCACGTCCAGGCGATGCTGGTATAGCGCATCACATAGCCCAAGGTGGCGAGGGCACACAGGGCGCCCACCAGCGCGCCGCGGCTGTTGGCCCGGCGGGTCAGGACTCCCAGCAAAAAGATTCCCAACATGCTGCCGTAAGGAACGCTGGCCACGGTCAGCGCCAACTCCAGGGCGCTGCGCTGGAGGTACTGCGCCGCGAGCGCAATCGTAATGATCACCACCCCCCATGCCAGCGTGGCGAGGCGCGACACGCGCAGGTAATGGCGGTCATCAGTGCGGGGACGCGCGAAGGGCTTGTAGAAATCCATCACCGAACTCGATGCCAGGGAATTGAGCGCCGCACTCAGATTGGCCATGCCGGCGGCGAGGATCGCAGCGGTCAGTAAGCCGCAGAGTCCCACCGGAAGCCGGGTGATGACGAAGGTAGGATAAATCTGGTCGGGCCGGCTGAAGGAAACGGGAAAGCGCTGGTAGAAAGCGTAGAGCACCACCCCCACCACCAGAAACAAGGTGAATTGGAGCAGCACCACGACTCCGCTCGCCAGCAGCGCGCCCTGGCTCTGGCGGCGGCTGCGCGCGGCGAGCAATTGCTGCACGACCAGTTGATCGGTGCCATGGCTCGCGGTGTTCAAAAACATGCCGCCCACGAGTCCCGTCCAGAACAGGTAGGGCTGGCTCCAGTCAAAGTGGAAGTTGAACACGGTGAATTTGCCGCCCGCCGCCTGCGCCACGCGCACCACCTCACCCCAGCCACCGGGAAGAGTGTGCAAGGCGACGAAGAGCGCCACCACCGTTCCCGCGATGTAGATGGTGAGCTGGATGACATCCGTCCAGATGACCGCTGTCAGCCCACCTTCCAAGGTGTAGAGCAGCGTCAGCACGAAGATGATCAGCAGCGAGGCCACGACGCCGGTTTTGAAGATGATCGCGATGACAATTGAAATCGCGAACACGCGCACCCCCTCGGCGAGCGCGCGGGTGAGGAGGAAGAGGCCCGCGGTGAAGAGTCTCAGCCCGTGCCCAAAGCGCCGCTCGATGAGCTGGTAGGCCGTGTAGAGTTCACCGGCAAAATAACGCGGGATGAAAAGGAAGCTCACCACCACGCGCGCCACCAAATACCCGAAGACGAGTTGCAGGAAACCCAGGTTCGAGCGATAGGAGATGCCGGGCGTGCTGATGATGGTCAGGATGCTGGTTTCCGCGCAGACAATCGAGAGCGTAATCGCCCACCAGGGCAGGCGGTTTCCCCCGAGAAAGTAATCGTGCAAGGTCCGCTGACCCTTGCGGAATCGCGCCCCAAAGGCCGTGATGGCGATAACGTAAGCGATGACGACGGCGAGATCGATCCAGCTAAAAGCCACTCCCACTCCTGACGTGGCACGGGCGCCCGTGTTCGAGTCATGGCCAGGATGGCCATGCTCCAGCGGCGACCTGGCGCGGGCCTCCCGCGTCAGCGAGCAAGCATACTCTATTTCGTGGGAATCGCGCGCGCCGACGCTCGTTCCGCAGACAGCGCCCTAGTAGGCCGCACGCAAAATACGCTTGACAGTATCGACTGTATGGAGTATGCATACACTAGACACCAAGGAGTGCCCATGTTTCTGACAGTTGATGCCAACGATAAGCGTCCGCTCTACCAGCAAATCATTGATGGCGTGAAAACGCTGATTGCCCGGGGCGACCTCCACGAGGGGGCAACTCTCCCGTCGGTCCGCCAGGTGGCCGGGGACTTGGGCGTTAACCTCAACACGATCGCCGTCGCATATCGCCAGTTGCAAGAGGAAGGGTTTGTTCGGGTCCGCCACGGGGCAGGTGCAGTCGTATCGTCCCGCCGTGCGCGCCCCGTGGAGGAAGATGAGCTTCGCCAACCCTTGCGCGCCGCCCTGACCCAGTTGGTTCTGGCGGGGCGGAGCGATAAAGAGATCACCGCCGCCGTCCAGCAGGAACTTGAGTTCATACAGCAGAAAGGGGATTCCCGATGAGTGGCCTTATCCTGAAAGAGTGGTACCCCCTATTTCTCACCGCACTGGTCGTTCTCTTTCGCGTCTTTATTTTGGTGAAGATGTTCTGGAATCAACCGCTGAACCACGGACCCGGATTCTTCTTTAACGTCGAGGTCGCGCCCGGCTTCTACAACGGCGAGGGAGTAAGGTGGCTGAAACGCTACCGAACAACTCTGCTTGCGGAGCATTTGATCGAAGCCTTTACCTTGGTGGCCATCCTCGCCTTCGGCCGATGGAACCTGCTGATGCGATGGGGCCCTTGTGGAGCGGTGCTTCTCATAACCACTTTGTTCGGGTTTCTAGCGTATACCCGCGCGATCCTTGGAGCGAATACCCCCGTCCGCAGCAGCGCGGTCGTCTCGCTTGAAACGCGGCGGCTCGGCGACTACATCTCGTGGCGTGCGGAGGTGCTTATGGGTGTGATTATCGCCTTATCTTGGGCACTGCTTCTCACGCACAGGAATATGCAGATGCAGTGGAATGCTCCGGTAGAGTCTACGTACGTCGTCGTTGGCCTGCTGCTCTTCAAGATCAGCGCCGCACGCAGGAGTTTCCCACTTCCCACCGAACGGCCCGAAGAACACCACCGGTGGGTGGAAGCGCAACGCCGGTTTGGACTGTGGGTGATGGATTGGTTTCGCTGGATTTCTATAGTCTTTTTTGCCGGGTATGCGCTCCAACATGGCTGGCCCGGGGCGAGCAGGATTGTCTGGTTGCCGTGGCTCGTCAGGGGCGTCGGGATAGCATTCTGCCTAGTATTCGTGGACACAGTAATCCGCGGCAGCAGGCGCTTGGCCGCGATGGGCCGTGACCTGCATCCCATCGGCAGTTGGTCCACGCCGTTCCGCCCGGCCGGGCTAATGGGGCCCGGCATTGCGCCGTTCGCCGCCTGGTTCGGCGGCTTGCTTCTGCTTATGGTGTTCTTCCGTCGGTAATCGTCACAGGAGGATTCATGACTATGCGTACAAGTATTCCACTCAATTGTCTTCTCTTCTTACTACCGCTCTCTTTACCACTTGCCGCCGATCAGCCACCCTCCAACTTTGCTGATCGGCAGAAGCCATACTTCGCACTCTTGAAAGTCGAGGAAGCGTGGAAAATCACCCGCGGCGGCGCGGATTGCAAGATCGGAGTCATCGACTCGGGTTTTGACTTTTTCCACCCGGCCCTCCGGGCCAATCTCCAACCCGGCTGGTTTGCTCCGGGGTTTTATCACACCGATTTCTTCTCCATGGATGCTCATGGCACGGAGGTGTCAAGCCTGATCGCCGCTCGCCGAAAAGATGGCGAAGACGGGATGTGGGGCATGGCGCCGGATTGCACGATTGTGACTGCCTCCCAGGGAATGCCGATGCACAAGCTTATCCAGTTTCAGCGGCAATTCTTTGCCAGAAATCCCAAAGCCACCATGGCCGACTTCCAGAAAGAGATGGCCGCACACAAGACCGAGTTGCAGGCCTTCGGCGACGCGTGGCTGGATTATGTCTCGGAAACTACAGATGAGTCGCTCCGTTACCTCGCCGACCAGGGCGTCCGGGTAATCAACTTTAGTGCCTTCCTTGACCTGTCGGTGGCAAAATCGAAACCCGAATTCAAAGCGCGCTTGGAGGCTGCCTTCAACTACGCAAAGCAGAAAGACGTGCTCATTGTTCTCGGCGCGGGGAACAACAATCAGAGGGTGACGGAGTACCCTGGCGATCGCACCTTCGTGTTGATCGCCGGCGCGTCCACTCTCGCTGACCAGCGATGGACTATGACCGCGAAGATGAAGGGGATGGAGATCAAGCAAGGCTCCTGCTTTGGGCCGCGGCTGAGTGTCGTCGCACCCATCGAGAATATCGTTGTCGCAGCGCCGCATGAAGAAGCGTATTACAACTGGAAAGACACGCCAATGGGCGAACAGAAGGCCGATTTTGAAGGACTCTACTCAGTACGCCCATGGGGCGCCACCTCTTGCGCCGCTCCACAGGTTGCCGCACTCGCCGCGCTAGTCCGCACGATTCGCCCGGACCTCAAGGCAGCCGAAGTAATTCGTCTGATCGAGGAGGGTGCCGACGCCATCGGTTCGCCAGGCTTCCACGAAGAAACTGGCTACGGTCGGATCAATTACCTGCGGACCCTCGAACTTGCGCGGGACGCCGTATCCCAGTGATGCAATAAACTTGCGTCACTCCGACTTGCGTGCCATGGCCTGCCTTGACTTCCGGCGGCCTCGAAGCTTAAGATTCGTTCGATTGAGTCTCCACCCCCGCTATTAAAAGGACGGCCTGCCATGGTGCGTGGCGAATTATCCTTTGCAAGGAACCGGCTGGGGCTTGGCGCCCTGTTCATGTGCCTGGCGGCATCGCTCCCCGCGCTGGCTGCGCCGCAAGCGGACGCTGATATCCCGCCGGACGCTACGCCGACGATTCAGCAAATTGATCCCAACCAGGCCGCGCCCGGCGCCCACGTGACGGTGGTCATCCAGGGAAGCGGTTTTTCTGCCGGCGCCTATGTCTCGTCGGTTTCGCGCGCCGTTCAGGTTGAGTCCTCCAAGCGGGTCAGCGCCACGCAACTGGAAGCACAACTGAGCGTCAGTGCCTCGGCGCAGCCCAGCACGGTGAGCCTGTTGGTCAGCAACCCGGCCAGCCGCGCCGCGGAAGCGGCGTTCAAGATCGTGGCCGGAGAGACTCCGCCGCCTCCAGCGAATCCCCCAGCAACTGTTGAGCCCCCCAAGCCGGATGCTCCGGCGACGCCCCCGGCGCCATCTGCGCCGGCAACCCCCGCGGCCCCTGTTGCACCCGCGCCGCCCGCGGCGGAAGTCAAACCTTCTGCACCGGCCACGCCTCCTGCTCCCAGTGCGCCGACCACACCCCCGGCTCCCGCTGCGCCCGCCACGCCTCCTGCTCCTGCTACACCGGCCACACCTCCCGCTCCCGCTGCGCCCCCCGCACCTCCGGGACCGGAAGTGACGACGATCGATCCCCCGCGCGTGGGCCAGGGCTTCGATATGGATTTGAAAATTACCGGCAAGAATTTTGGTCAGGGCGCCAAGGTGAGCTTCGCCAACCCGGGCGTTCGGGTGATAGGTATCACTTCCCCTTCGAGCACGGAGCTTACCGTGCACATCAAGGTTGCGCGCGACGCCGCCCCGGGCGTTGCAAGCTTGTATGTGATTAACTCGGACGACAGCGAGGTGGAAGCCTCCTTTGAGGTGACGGGGAAGGGCGCCGCCCCGCCTTCGCCCCCCCCTTCATCCCCGCCCTCACCAGGAACATCTCCCACCCCCGGTTCCACTGACACGCAACGTTATGATGCTTTCCATTTGGGAAATCCTGCGGAGATCTTTCAGGTTCACGGCAAGGTAAAGGGATCACTTGTGGTGTCGGCCGGAACAATCCAGTATCAGGAGGATGGAAAAACCCTCGTCAATATTCCGTTGAATGAGATCCAAGAAATTAAAACCTCCTCGATTGCTACGGCCACGTTCCACATCACGCTGAAATCCGGAAAGACCTATCATTTTGCCCCGGGGTCCTTGCGCCCTTCCGACGCGCGGAATCTTGTTGATTCGCTTCGCAAAGATCTGCCCCATTAACGGTTCGACATGAAATTTCCGCAGGGGCTCTGGGGCCGCATCCGGAATGGAATTTGGGAGGCAGGGCTGCTCTTAGTCCTGCCTCTGGCTTTTTATCGGGGTTTTGCCGAGCAGTTTTCCACACCCAAGCTCTTTCTCACAAAATGCCTGATCATCACCGGGGTCGCGGTCTGGGCGCTGGGTGGGGTTTGGACACCGGCGCTCCGGCGAGGACGCTTCCCCCTGGGCTGGCCGTTGCTCGCGTTCAGTATGATGGCGCTGATTTCCTGCCTGGCGAGCCCGGCCCCTCGTTTCAGCCTGATGGAAGTTGAGTTCGCACTCTGCGGGCCGGCGTGGGTTCTGATGCTGGCTTCCTGGGCGCAGGGGGAATCCGCCGTTCGCAGGATTGCGCTATGGATGGGGCTGGCCGGCGGGCTGGTGGCGGGGATAACACTGCTCCAGCGATTCGGGTTCGACCCTGCGCTCCTGGGAGGATATCAGGTGGACTGGGGAGCGATGGTCGAGCGCATGCGCCTATACTCAACCTTCGGCAACCCTAATTTTGTGGGCGGATACCTGATTGGAACGATCTTTGCCGCATTGGCGCTCGTGGCGGTTTCGAAAGCGCGGTGGGCCAAGGCGCTCTGGTGGGGTCTCACCTTGATCATGCTGGCCGCTATCGCTGAGACTGGCTCGCGCGGGGCATGGGTGGGATTGGCGGTCGGGCTGGCGGCCGCCGCGATGATCATCGTGGCTAAGGACGACCCCCGCCCCCGGGCAGTCCGCCTTTCTATTGGGAGCATGAGGATGTTTGTCTCTCCCTCCGCCTGCTGGCCGATGGCGATCCTGATACTAACCCTGGCGGAGCGCGTCGCCGCCCAACTCCACGGCAGGGTTTATTTGTGGCGCTTCAGTTGGCCGATCTTCTGGCGCCACCCATGGGTGGGTTCAGGCTGGGGTGCTTATCAACTCTTGTATCTGGACCTTCAGGGAAGATTCCTCGCTGCTCATCCCGAGTATGTTGGCTATTGGACCAACAATCGCCTTGTGCATAACGATCCGCTGCAATTACTCTTGGAGGCAGGATTACTCGGGTTCGCGGCATTTGTCTGGGTTCTGTGGAAATACGCGCAAGAGGCGCTGGAAGTGAGGCGCCGCGCCGTCGGGGCGTGGGCTCGTTACTCGATTGCCGCGAGCATGGGGGGCGTTACGGCCATCCTCGTGGACTCCGTTTTCAACTATCAGTTTGCGGTGCCGCCCACTTATATCTTGCTTTTCACGCTCCTCGCGATTCCAGCCTTGCTGCATGACGCGAAGGTTGAAAGGGAAAGTGAAGGTCCTCCTTCGCAAGCGCTGCCTGCACACCGCCCCCCTTGGAGGCTCGCGTTGTATGTGGCGGGCAGCGTGGCGCTCCTCGCTGCCGCCGGCGGGCTGTTGTGGCAGCAAACCCGCGTGCTGGCGTCCGAGCGCTTGTACCAAACCGCGTCGGACCTCGAGGATCACAATGACCTGATGGGCGCAGGAGGGGTCTACCGGCGCAGCATTAACCTGAATGATTTGAATGGGCGGGCGCATTTTGGCTTGAGCCGAGTGCTCTACTCCCGCGACCGCTCCCGGGAAGCCTTGGAGGAAATCGTGCGGGCCGAGCGGACCTACACCGATTCGCATCAGGAAGTCCTGCGCGCTCGCATCCTGGGCCAAATGGGAAGGGACAGCGAAGCGCTCGCGGCTTATCGCCACGCCCTTTGGCTGGATCCGACTTTGACCAGCGTTCAGAAGGATATCGAGCGCCTCAGCAAGGCACGCTGAGGAGAATTTCTGCAGGGGCCTCGGGTCTCGGGGTACATACACCCCTTATTTCTGTGCCTTCAGGATTTTCCACATCGTACCCGCAAAGATCATCTCCTGCGAGGCCTTCGGGACACCGCAAGCATCGAGCATTTTGTGGTAGCGTCCGAGTTCCCGATCAAACTCTTCGAGCTCTCCATTAAACACATCCGAGCCGAAAACCAGGCGCTCAAATGCATTGGGCGCGTTGGCGGGAGTGTGCGGGCTTACGACCCCCGACCACCAGAAGATGGTTTTCCAAAACGTGGGGTCATCCTGCTTTTTGATGAGCGAGGAGCCCGAGAGGTCGAAGTAGAGGTTGGGATTCCAACGGGTGACTTCCGCCGCCCAAGCATAGTCAGGATTCCCCATGTGCGCGCCGATGATGGTGAGCTTGGGGAAGCGACGGGCAATGGCGTCGAGCGTCGTGGGCCTCATGCGGTCCACGCTGACGTCGGAGGGAATCTCCGGGGTGGCTCGCAGGAGGATGCCGGTGTGGAAAAGCAGGATCATCCTGTACTTTTCCGCGCGTTCGTAGATAGGCCAATAGCTCCGGTCGTCGTAATTCTTGAGGGGGCCGAGAATTTCGCCCAGCCCGCGGAAACCCGCAGCGTGGAACCGGTCCACGAGTTCGAGGGCAAGCGGATCATCCAGTTGAATCTGCCCCAGGCCCATCAGACGGTTGGGATGCTGGGCGATGAACCCTTTCGCGCTGTCGAGATCCTTGGGGACAGTGAGGACGAGGGCGAGTCCATCCACGGAATCCAGCTTGGCGAGCAATTTTTCCAGGAACGCCGGATCGCCATTGTGGTGGAGGTGTACATCGATCAGCCGGGGCGCGGTGGTCTGCGCCGCGAGCGTCCCCAGGCTGGCCAGAAGCATTAGAGACAGTAAAAAGAGGCGAGATCGAAAGCTCATTAGACACCTGATGTGGTGAGGTTTTAAGATTCGGACTTTCCCCGCATCGTCAAGAGGATTTCATTTTGTTCGCGGGCAGAGCCGATTGCAAGGGGGAAATTGCAGGGCGCCCTGCTGGAACGATAGACCGAAACTGTCGCGGAAAAAGGGATCAGGCGATAAAACCAAGTGCCTTCCTTTCCGTGTCCTAGGGGCATGTGTTAGACTATTCTTCCATTTAAATTGCGGGTTCAGTTAGGGGAGTACCTTCATGAAACGGTACGGCGAGCATCGTTTTCCCGGCAAGCTTTTCGTGGTGGAGGGAATCGACGGCTCAGGAAAATCCACCCAACTCATGCTTTTGCATCAATGGCTGCAGGCGGAAGGCTATGGAGTGGTCTTCAGCGAGTGGAACTCTTCGCCGCTCGTCCGTGAAACCACCAAGCGGGGTAAAAAGAAGCACATGCTCACCCCCGCCAGCTTCTCCCTGATTCACGCCACGGACTTTGCCGACCGCATGGAGCACAACATTCTCCCTCTGCTCAAGGCCGGGGCCGTAGTGTTGTGCGACCGTTACATATTCACGGCGTTCGCGCGCGACGTGGTGCGGGGGATGGACCCGCTGTGGGTGCGCGAGCTTTACAGTTTCGCCGTGAAGCCCACCGCCGCATTCTACTTCCGCGTCCCTCTGGACGTTGCCATGAAGCGTATTTTGGATGGGCGCAACGGGGTGAAGTTTTACGAAGCGGGATTGGATCTGGGCTTGAGCGAGGACCCGGAGGAGAGTTTCGGCATCTTTCAGGGCCGGATCCTGGATGAATACGAGAAAATGGTTCCGGAGTTCGACCTGACCACCGTGGATGCTACCCTTCCCATCGAAGAGCAGCAGGCTTACATGCGGCAGATTGTGAAGGCCAAACTGGCCCAAGCGAAGAGATTGAGGGTAGCACCGTGAGAGAGACTTATGCGGCCCCTCTGCCGGGGATGAACCTGGCGGAGATGACCGGCAAACTGATAGTGATTGAAGGGACGGACGGCGTGGGCCGGTCAACCCAGATCCGGCTGCTGCGTCCGTGGCTCGAGCAGCAGGGCCGGGCGGTTCTGGACACCGCCATCAAGCGCTCGGAGCTTGCCGGCAAGGGCATCCAGCAAGCGAAAGAAGGGCACACCCTGGGGCGCATTACCCTGAGTTTGTTCTATGCCACGGATTTCGCCGACCGCCTCGAGCATGAAATCGTTCCGGCGCTGCGGGCCGGTTTCGTAGTGCTAACCGATCGCTATATCTATTCCCTAATGGCGCGAGCCATCGTGCGGGGCGCTGATGCCCGATGGATTCGGAACGCCTATGGGTTTGCGCTGAAGCCGGACGCCACCTTCTATTTGCGCATCGGCGTGGATGATCTCATCCCCCGCGTGGTTTTCTCGCGGGGGTTCGATTATTGGGAATCCGGCATGGATATTCATCCCAGCGAGGATATGTACGACAGCTTCCGGAAGTATCAAACCGAGCTGCTGGCAGAGTTCGAGCACTTGGCGAAGGAATACAACTTCGAAGTCATCGATGCCACGCCCGACGTGCGCACGGTGTTTGAACACCTGCGGGCGGGAGTGTCACGGGTGTTGAGTGGCGAGCCACGCGAACCGCTATTTTCCGTCCCTACCCCCGCCGGGGAGCCTGCGGAAGCAGCTACCAAGAAGGTCTTGGAAATGCCCGCGCCAGCCAAGCCCGCCGCGCCGGCCTCGGAGGAAGCCGCACCCGCGGCTCAGGCCTTGACGAGAGCTGTGGAAGGCGACGCCAGCAGGTAGGAAACCCACTCTTTCAACCGGCGCATTTCCACGGATTCCCGGGACATCCGGGAATACTTCTCTTCGAACCCCACTTTATTTTCTCGGTTGCGCAGGATCAGCTTTTCCACTTCCATGGCCAGGGTCAAGTGCTCACGCAGGAATTCCGGCCGCGCCAGCATTTCGATCATCATCTGCTCCAGCACTTCCAGGTCGTGCCAATCCCCCAAATGCTTCTGGAGTTGGCGGAGCCACGCCAAGGCGTCGGCGCTGCCGGGCACGCCGAACTCATGGAAAACCTCCAGGAGATAGCGCAGGCGCTTGGTGGCAATGCGCGCTCCGTGGATGACCTCAGGACGGGAATGACGATGCGATTGCGCGACGTGGTCTTCAAAACGGCTCCAGGCGGATTCCAGAGCGCCGGTCAGGTCCTTGGCGAAGGCGGGACGCGGGGCCTCAGCGCCGTGGGCGTGATGCTGCGCAGAGTGATTGCCCGCCTTGTCATGAAGGAGGAATTCCTTCAGGTTCACGTATAAGACGGCGAGGTTGATCTTGCCGAATTTGCGCATGGCCCGCAGGAAGCTCTCGGACCGGCGCATCAACAGAAAATGTTGCACCGCCGTCCAGGCCTCGCGTCGCGCCGAGCGCTTCCTGCCCAGCGAACGCCCCACCAACTCCAGCAGAACGTCGCAATTGCGAACGTCACCCAGGGCCACGCGGCAACGGCGAATCTGGCGGCGCAACCGGCGCAACTCCGGCGGGCGAGGTTTGGGGTAAAGCAGGTCGAGCACTTGCTGCAATCTTCGGCTGCCCACCCGCATGTCGTGGATGGCATCGCCATCATCCCCCTTCAGGACCTGGGCCTCGTAGGAAATGAAGCGGTTGAGTTGCCGCAAGGCCAGTTCCCGGACCTTTTTGCAACTTTCCTCATAGGGCAGGAGCAATGCGCCCTCGGGCGCCACAGGTTCCGCAGGGGACGCCGGTTCGACCGCAGTGGTTGTGCGGGTTTGGGTTAATTCGTCTTCCATGCACGTGCCTCGAAAAGGGGGAATACCTCGCCCTCCGTGGGGTTCGGAAAGTGAATCACCAACGTGGACCCCAAGGATTCCAGGAGAGAATCTTCAATTTAAGGAGGCTATAGTCTACTCCCCGAGGGGCGAAGATACAACGGGTAGTTCGGGCGCCAAAAAATTAGGCAAGTGGGCCAAGGGGAGGGGTGAATTTTCATTGTGGATAAAGCACAAATCCCCAAAGATAAGGGAAAAATACCAAGCTCAGGCCAGACAGTTCACAAGCACCCTCTGCGGGGACGAATGTCAAACCCGAGATGGAGTTCCAGACGGCTGGGAAGGATACGGGGGTAACCTTCTACATCATCTAACAAACACAATCCTAAAAATGTCTGTAACTAACAGAAAACACACAAAAAATAATTATTGACATAAATACACTCATATTTTATCATGTTGATGTACTAAGGTAAGTGAAGTTCAATAAATGGAGGCACACTACCATGGCGATTGTTCGATGGGAACCTTTACGAGACCTGATGACCACACAGCGTGAGTTTGACCGTTTGTTCCGCGAAGCCTTCTCTCCCGCATTCGGTGAGGGCGAGGTTTCAACCCGAACTTGGGCGCCGCCTGTGGACATCTACGAGAACGGCGACAACCTGGTGCTGAAGGCGGAACTGCCCGGCATCAACCCCGACGACGTGGAAATTCGCGTCGAGGACAACACCCTCTATCTGAAGGGTGAGCGCAAGTTCGAAAAGGAAGTGAAGGAGCAGAATTACCACCGCGTCGAGCGCTCCTACGGAGCCTTCACGCGCACCTTCTCTCTCCCCAACAGTGTCGATGCGGACAAGGTTGCGGCAAACTATAAGGATGGCGTTTTGACGCTGACGATGCCGAAGAAGGAAGAAGCGAAACCGAAGACGATTAAGATCAACGTCAGCAAGAACTAAATTGATTCCTCCGTGCGGGTGGGGCAAAACGGCAGCGCCGCTGCCTCTCCCGCATGGCGGGTTTTCTGCCGCGTCGCGAGCGCTGGGGCAGCCTGAACGTCCTGGCAATCTTGGACGCGGTTTTTGTTTCAATTGACCGCTGGCGCGGGCGGGTTATGCAGATCCCGCTCATGCTCTCCCGTAATTGGGTAGAATTGGGCTGGTAGCGCAGCGCGGCGGAGCTGCAACCAAGCATATTTTGTAGGGGCAGGCCTCGAGCCGCCCTCCGCCAGGGCACCCACGAGGGGTGCCCCTACGAGAACCGAGGATTTCACCATGGCAACACGATTTGACAAATTCACGGTAAAGGCCCAGGAAGCGCTCCAAGCGATGCAGGACATTGCGAGTCGAAATGGCAACCAGCAAATGGAGCCGGTGCACCTGTTGCTCGCGTTGGTCGAGCAGCCGGAGGGCATTGTCCCGGGCATTCTCCAACGATTGGGGGTCACGCCCGGGGCGGTGAGCCAGGAAGCCACCAAGGTAATTGAAACACTTCCTAAAGTGGGCGGCACGACGGACCACCATATTTCCCCGGCCTTGAAGGAAGTCTTCGACCAGTCGTTTAAGGAAACGGAGCAGTTTAAAGACGAATACGTCTCCACCGAGCACTTGCTGCTGGCCCTGGCCAAGAAGACCAATGACCCGGTGGGGCGCATCCTGAAGCGGCTAGGCGTCGCGCACGATGCCATTTTGCAGGCGCTGGTGGCGGTGCGGGGCACGCAACGCGTTACCGATCAGAATCCCGAAGCCAAGTACGAGGCGCTGGAGAAGTACGCGCGCGACCTGACGGAACTGGCCCGCCGCGGCAAGCTCGACCCGGTGATCGGCCGCGATGAGGAAGTTCGCCGGGTGATCCAGGTGCTGTCGCGCCGCACCAAGAACAATCCCGTGCTGATTGGCGAGCCGGGCGTGGGCAAAACGGCCATTGTGGAAGGCATCGCGCAGCGCATCGTGGCAGGAGACGTCCCGGAATCGCTCAAATCGAAGCGCATCGTGGCGCTGGACTTGGGCGCGATGGTGGCAGGGTCGAAGTACCGTGGCGAATTTGAAGACCGCTTGAAGGCTGTGCTCAAAGAGATTGAAGAAGCGAGCGGCCAGATTATTCTCTTCATCGACGAATTGCACACGCTGGTGGGCGCGGGAGCGGCGGAAGGCTCCATTGACGCTTCCAACATGTTGAAGCCCGCCCTGGCGCGCGGCGATTTGCGTTGCATCGGCGCCACCACGCTCAACGAATACAAGAAATATGTGGAGAAGGACGCGGCGCTCGAGCGGCGTTTCCAGCCGGTCCAGGTGGGCGAGCCCTCGGTGGAAGACACCATCGCCATTCTGCGCGGCCTGAAGGAGCGCTACGAAACTCACCATAAAGTCACGATCAAGGATTCGGCCATTGTCGCCGCGGCGGTGCTGTCCAATCGCTACATCTCGGACCGCTTCCTGCCTGACAAAGCCATCGACCTGATTGACGAAGCGGCCTCCGGGCTGCGTATTGAAATCGATTCCATGCCCGCCGAGATCGACCAGATTGAGCGTCGCGTGACGCAGCTCGAAATTGAGCGCCAGGCGTTGCGGAAGGAAGATGATGCGGCCTCGCGCGAGCGCTTGCAGACGCTGGAAAAGGAGCTGGCGGGGCTGAAGGAGAAATCCCACCAGTTGAAGCTGCGCTGGAAGGCGGAGAAAGAAGTCATCGCGAATATTGGCAAGCTGAAGGAAGCCATTGAGCAGGCGAAGATCGAGGAAGCGCGGGTCACGCGCGAGGGCGATTTGAACAAAGCGGCGGAAATCCGCTACGGCAAGCTGGTGAGTCTGGAGAAGGAACTCACCGCCGCCAACGCCAAGCTGGAGAGCATCGACAAGACCGGCCGCATGCTCAAGCAGGTAGTGGACGAAGAAGACGTGGCGCGTGTGGTTTCGCGCTGGACGCACATCCCCGTCACCAAGATGCTGGAAGGCGAAGTGGCGAAACTCGTCAAGATGGAGGAGCGCCTGCGCTTGCGCGTCGTGGGCCAGGAAGACGGCCTGCGCCTGGTGGCGAACGCCGTGCGGCGCAGCCGGGCGGGCCTCGCCGACCCGCACCGCCCCATCGGCTCGTTCCTGTTCCTCGGCCCCACGGGCGTGGGCAAGACGGAACTGGCTCGCGCTTTGGCGGAGTTTCTCTTTGACGACGAGCGCGCCATGCTGCGCGTTGACATGTCGGAGTACATGGAAAAACACGCCGTGGCGCGGCTGATCGGCGCGCCGCCCGGATACGTAGGTTATGAGGAAGGCGGCCAGTTGACCGAACTGGTGCGGCGCCGACCTTATTCCGTTCTGCTCTTCGACGAAATCGAAAAGGCCCATCCCGACGTCTTCAATATCTTCCTGCAAATTCTTGAGGACGGCCGACTGACCGACGGCAAGGGCCGCACCGTGGATTTCAAGAACACGGTCATCATCATGACCTCGAACATCGGCAGCCACTTTATCCACGAAGCCATGAACGGCGTCGATCACGCCATCGGCATGACCGCGAAACCGGGAGGCGCGGTCGGCGAGTCCGGCGTGCTGAGTGAGGGACTGAAGCGGAAGATTCAAGAGGCGCTTCTCCAGCACTTCCGCCCGGAATTCCTGAACCGCATCGATGAAGTCGTGATCTTCAACGCGCTCGGCAAGCCGGAAATCGAGAAGATCATCGACCTGCAGCTTCAGAACCTCCGTCGGCTCCTCTCCGAGCGCAAGATCGAGATCACGTTGACCGAGAAAGCTCACGAACTGCTCTTCCGCGAGGGCTACGATCCGCAGTTCGGCGCGCGGCCGCTGAAGCGCGCCATCCAGCGGCTGATTCAAGACCCGCTGGCCATGAAGTTGCTCGATGGGGAAGTCGCGCCCGGCGACGCGCTCACCATCGATGCGGATATGAAGAAGGGGATCATGACCTTCGCCCCCGCCAAGGCCAAAGCTGCACGGAAAGCCTGAAAGAAGGGGAACGCGGACCCCCGTTTTTGGGGTCCGCGGTCCTTCGCATGCAAAAACCGGGAATCTCGAATTTCAAAGATGGACGCCTACCCTCAGGTTTGGGAGCGCAAGTCTAGGGAAGAACTTTGATTGTCCCTAGCGTGGCAGAAGGACCCTTTTTGAAACGACCGACGGTCTATAATGTGGGGATTGGAGGTCGCTGGATGGCATACATCACACTCGCTGTTACGAGACCCGTCATACAGGAAGTGAACGCCGGAAAGTCGTATCAACGTCAGATCGCAATCCAGGATGCTTCGCCGGAATTGCGCGCGGTTATCGATTCAGCTACCGCAGGAAATCAGGTGACCGTTGTTGTAAACGATGAGTTCGAACTGTCTGTCGGCGACACCGGAGCGATCTGGGGCGCTCACCAACGGCCAGGTCTCCAAATCGAAGACTTCACGAGCTTGTTTGATCTATTAGCCCGACGGCCTGACCGACCGGTCAAGTTCGAGTGGAAGTAACGGCGGGCTGGCGCAAAGCGAGCGCAGCTCTGCGATTCACCCATGCTGGCCCGACGATAGCGCAGAGTTGCGCTCTGCGCCAGCCCGCAAAAAGGAGGAAAAGATGTTGGTGAAGATCGCCCCAGGGCCAGATGCTGTCGGTGGGAGGAATGCCTCTCGGGCAAGTATATTTGCGTTGCGTGGGACGATCTGGGGGACCTACGTCGGTACCACTCGCGCGAAGAGTTGGTCGAGAAACTCAAGGACAAGAAACTCAAGGACACGTATCCCAACAGTGCGGCGACGGCTTCCAAGGTCGGCCGCGAACTTTGGACGATTAGGAACCTCCAGCCCGGCGACAAAGTGGTCGCAAACAAGGGCAAGTCTGCGGTACTAGGCGTCGGCACAGTGAAATCGCCGGGCTACCGTTGGAACGAGAAGCGGAAGGAATTTCGCCACACGGTGATGGTTGAAGAATGGGACGTATCTTGCGCGAAGGGCATCTCTATGCAGCGCAAATGGCAAGACACAGTCGTTCCAATTTCAGCAAGTCTGTTCCGAACCATTACGGGAAAGGGTGTGGAGGCTGGGCCGTCTTGGGAGGAGATCGAAGAGGCAAGAGAGCGGAGGGACACATCGGTTAAGCAGCGGTTGGGACAAGACAAATTCCGCGAGGCGCTCCTGACTATCTATGATGGCCAATGTGCGATCACGGGCTGCCAGGTTGAAAAGGTGCTCGAAGCGGCGCACATTTACACTTCTCCTGGAAAGGACCTGAATACTCCCTCTAACGGCATACTGCTTCGGGCGGATGTGCATCACTTGTTTGATTGGGACCTTTTGCGTATTGAGCCTAAGGGGAGGGGGTTTCGCGTTAGACTGGCAGACAGCTTGAGAGGGCACCTGGAGTACGGAAGGTTTCATGATCGAGTCTTCCGAGTGCCTGACCGCCTCGACAAGGACAGATTCCGGGCGTACCTTAAAGACCACGCGAGGTTGTAGCAAGTCCGCGCTGTTTCCTCGGTAGTAAATGACACTTAATCGGCAGTCTGGCGCAGAGTAAGCCTAGCCCTGCGATTCAGACAGGCTGGCCCGACGAAAACGCAGAGCTGCGGTCTGCGCCAGCCATAGTGCTAGAATGGTTGCAAGAGGTTTGAATGAGGAGGGCGAATGAAGATCAAGGTTGTCGTCCATGAAGCGGACGAAGGTGGCTACTGGGCGGAAGTGCCGGCAATTCCCGGCTGTGCCACGCAGGGCGAAACCATGGAAGAGTTGATGGCGAACGTCCACGAGGCCATTGAGGCCTGTTTGGATGTTGAAGTCGACCCGCCAGAGCACGCCCCCAAGGACCAGATATTGGAAATCGCCCTATGAAGTCCCTCTCCGGCAAGGACCTTGCCCGCCTCGTCGAGAGTCACGGCTGGCAACTCCTTCGAATTCGGGGCAGCCACCACGTCTACGGAAAACCCGGCAGTGTCGTGCGGCTTTCCATCCCCATCCACGGAAACGCGGCTTTGAAAGCCGGACTCCTGAAGCACCTCCTCAAAATGGCAGGCCTTGAAGCCCGGACGTAACGCAAACCTTTTCCCATGGTCTGCGAATTTTGGGGGCGAGAGCGAGCGGACAGCAGCCGTGCGGCGGCCCGCGAATCGAGCTCGTCGCCTGACGAGGTTTGCTATCGGCCCCTAAAAGAATCCTGCCGCGCCTTGTGCCCCGCATGTCGAGACCCCTGCTGAGGCAAGCGTACCGATTCAGTCAGCCTCAGGAGGGCGCGCAGGGCGCCGTTGACGGCGGCCTCGGTGGGAAATGCCTTGGCCAGTTCGGGGTCGAGGAGAATAAGGTTGGTGCCCGCCCGATATCGCTTCGCATACTTGCCGCGAACTCCACCCTTCCTCGAGGCGAAATCGTACTCCGGTGGCATATCGTTTACGGTTTTTCGATTAGCCTTCTTCATATGCGAGACCCTGCCGCTGCGGCCCGTTCCCCTAAGGCTTTTTATTGTAATGCTCCAACATGGCGGCCGCGATTTCGGGACTGCTCGGCCAGTGGCCGCGCTTTTTGCCGGAATGGGTTTGATACTCCTCCAAGCGGTCGGGGTCGGGCTGCACGATGCGGGCGTCTTTGAGGAATAGCAACCCCGCCCTGTCCGTAGGCATACGGGCGACAAACGCTTCGGCTTCGCTCAAAATTTCCCGGAAGCGCGTCATCGTGGCGGCGGGATCAATTGGCGGATCGCTCGCGATGCGCCGGAAATCCGCATCCGTATAGCGAGCGTTACGGCAAATCTCGTTGATGATTCCTTCCGGCGTAAAGCCCAGAGCCTTACCCACCGAAGCCCATATGACGGCACCCAGCGGCAAAATCCGCTCATGGATGGTCAACAAGTCCACCACGTCACGCGGCTCCTGACGCCCATAAGCCGCTCCGACTTTGTTGGTGGCGAGGTCAGCCGGGTGCAAAACATAACCAAAAGTCTCATCCCGAAGGGTGGGGAAGAAGCGGAAATCGCTGTCGGCAACCCATTCCAGCTTGGTGGCTTCGCCCTGCCGCTCAGCGACGATCGTGTACACGCCGGGGCCAGGTCGGGTCCATTTCACCGCATAGCCATGCTCTTGGAGGACGGCGATATCTTGTGTGGCCGCCTGGCCGACGCGTTCTTCCCGGTCATGGAAAACGTCGATATCGCCGGAGTAGCGGGGGGAATCCCGAGTGAGCGGCGTGCTTCCCGCAACATAGCTTTCCGGGTCTCGGTGCGCGGCGAGAAGCCGCAGAATATCGCCCTGAATTTTAGAGAGCGGCATGGCAGAGTCTTTCGATCTGTTCCGCCAAGCGCCGCGCCTCCAGATTGCCTTCAACCCGCAGGCTGCGCGTTATCGCCAGAGCGTCGGCGGGAGTCGGATCGGGCACCGGCTTGCTGCTCCACAACGCCGAGGCTCCGAACTCTTCAAAGGCGCGGTGGTACAGCTTCACCAAATCTTCCGGTTCTTTCGTCGGATCGTTCATGGCTTCCCCTTTTACCATGAATGGTGCCGCCCCGCAAGTTGCTCAAGGCTGCTCTGCTCAAGGCTGCTCAAGGCGCCGAAAAATTCGAGCACCTGCGTCGCTGGAAAAATTGCGGGGCGCGGAGTAATTCCGCTCAGCGTGGAATAACGCTACCCTCGGCTGGCGGATTAGAGTGCCGACCTAAAGGTCGGCGCTAAGGGCAAAGCCACTTTCCAAACGCCACAGGGGGTTTACTATCGGCCCGCGAAAGA
Organism: Terriglobia bacterium; assembly: GCA_049522495.1. Classification (GTDB taxonomy): domain Bacteria; phylum Acidobacteriota; class Terriglobia; order UBA7540; family UBA7540; genus Bog-366. The sequence goes on along the minus strand of JBEKNU010000032.1, from coordinate 5,903 downwards.
AGCCTGCCGCGCCTTGTGCCGCGCATGTCGAGACCCCTGCTGAAGCAAGCGTACCGATTCAGTGAGCCTCAGGAGAGCGCGCAGGGCGTCGTTGACGGCGGCCTCGATGGGAAAGGCCTTGGCCAGTTCAGGGTAGGGGAGAATGAGGTTGGTGCCTGCGCGATATCGCTTTGCGTACTGGCCACGAACTCCACCCTTCATCGATGCGGAATCGTACTCCGGTCGCATGCCGTTTACGGTTTTTCGATTGGCCTTCTTCATCGAATCTTGGTTCGTGGCGCGGGGCGCAGAGTTATCCGTCAGCCGAGGAATTGCTCCGCGCTTGGGGTCAAACGACAAGAGGCATTTATCGGCGACCGTAGTTGACGTAATCACGCGTTGTCCAGCCTTCAGGATCAGGTTTGAGGCGGGCGCGTAAAGCGCGCATCTCGGCAACCACACTGCCGGGTGATACGGGCCGGAAGCCAGTATCTCCTTGAAGCAGTCGCAGCACGGCATCCTTCGCTAAACGCTCGGCGTCGGTGCCTGCGTTCGTGGCAATCTGCGCAAGTTGCGCTTCCTGCTCGGGGGTGAGGTGTAATTCCATCGCCATTAAGAATACGGGAAAACCGGCTCCTGGGCAACGCCGAAAAATTCGAGCGCCTGCGTCGCTGGAAAAGTTGCGGGGCGCGGAGTAATTCCGCTCAGAGTGGAATAACGCTACCCTCGGCTGACTTTTGAGATGCAACAACGACTTGGATCACGATAAACTTCTTTGGAGTGGAGTAAGTCGACGATGGGCAATGTTCTTACCCTGCCGGAACACAGCGAGTGGCTGACCGAGCTTCGGAACTGGATTCGAGAGCTGAAGTGAGCATCGAGGCAGTTTTTGCTGTCGCACAGAGACTCCCCCCTGTGCATTTTTCCCTCACCAGGAAATGTGGAAACAGCGGTAGGCGTAGGGCTTGCCCCACCCACACGTTCATCGTCCATGAACAGTAGGGGGGCGTCAAGCCGTCCCCCGGCATCGGGAAGGAAGGAAGCCACCCATGAAAATGCCCGTTCTTTTCGTTGGCCACGGATCACCGATGAATGCCATTGAGCGGAACCGGTTCACGGAGACGCTAACAGACCTCTCGCAGAAGCTGCCGCGTCCCAAGGCGGTGTGCGTGGTCTCGGCGCATTGGGTGACGCGTGGCTCGGAAGTTCTGGCCGTCGCCAAGCCGCGCACCATCCATGACTTCTACGGTTTTCCGGCCCCGCTCTATGAGGTTGAGTACCCCGCGCCAGGCGCGCCCGCCGAGGCCGAGCGCGTGGCTCATGAGCTCGAAATCCAGCCGGACGAAACCTGGGGGTTCGACCACGGGGCGTGGAGCGTCCTGCGGCACCTTTATCCCCAAGCCGATGTGCCGGTGTTTCAGATCAGCCTCGACGAGCGCCGCAGCCTGCCGCGCCACGTCGAACTCGGAAGCGAGTTGGCCCGCCTCCGCGACCGCGGCGTGCTGATTCTGGGCAGCGGCAACATCGTCCACAATCTGCGGCGCATGGAGGGCGAGAAGAACGCCCAGCCTTTTCCCTGGACTATCGAGTTCGACTCGCAAGTGAAGAAAGCGATTGAAACTCGCGACCTCACGTCGCTGGCCGCGCCCGAGCACTGGGGCAAGCCGCTGGCGGCGCTCGCGCATCCCACGCTCGAACATTACGTGCCTCTGCTTTATTGTCTGGGAAGTACCACCGAACAAGACGCGGTGAGCTACCCTTACGAGGGCTTTGAGTACGGCAGCCTCTCGATGCGTATGGTCTTGTTCGAGGAGCCGGGCCAGGTGAGGACGTAGCGCGGACCCCCGTTTTTGGGGTCCGCGGCTCGTTCCCTACGGGCAAGGAAAAGCCGCGGACCTACAAACAGTCAGCGCTACAGTTATCAACAAAGTGACGCCAAAGCCTTCGTAAGCATCTAATAGGTGAATAGGGACTTGGAAAGAGGCACTATGTGGAACAATCTGAAAACAACCATCTTACTCGCGGCCATGACCGGACTGGTCCTGGGCATCGGGGAGCTTTGGGGCGGCCAGAACGGGCTGATGTTCGCCCTGGTGCTCGCCGCCGTGATGAACCTGGGCAGTTACTTCTTTTCGGACAAGATCGCACTGGCTTCCTCCGGCGCCCAACCGATTTCGCGTGAAGACGGCCCGCGCATTTACCAGATCGTCGAGCGCCTAGCCGCCAAGGCCAACATCCCGGTTCCCAAGATTTATTTTATTCCCACCGATTCGCCCAACGCGTTTGCCACGGGACGCAATCCCAGCCACGCCTCGGTGGCGGTGACGCGCGGCATCCTGGACATTTGCGACGACGAGGAAATAGAAGGCGTACTGGCGCATGAACTCGGGCACGTGAAGAATCGCGATATCCTCACCAGCGCTGTGGTGGCCACTCTGGCAGGCGCCATCACCTTGATCGGGCGCATGCTCTGGTATGCCGAACTGTTCGGAGGATTTGGAGGCGGCGGCCGTGGCAACGACCGGCGGGGGGGCGCGCTTTCCGCCCTCGCCATGATGATCCTGGCGCCGCTGGCGGCCACGCTCATCCAGCTTGCGATTTCGCGCTCGCGCGAATACGAGGCCGACGCCACCGGCGCGCGGATCACCGGCAATCCCCAAGGGCTCGCCCGCGCCCTCGACAAGATTGACAAGTGGGCGAAGCGCATCCCGATGCAGGTCTCGCCCTCGATGGCGCACCTGTACATTTACCAGCCCCTCATCTCGGGCGAAATCTTCTCCAGCTTGTTCTCCACTCACCCGCCGATTCGCAAGCGCATTGAGCGGCTCATCGGGCGCGACTTCGTTTGAGCGGCTTTCCCTTCGAGCTATAGCGCCGCGGCCACTTTCCGCCGCGGGGTTCTTGCCGCCCCCAAAATTCGAAACGCCCGCCTTCCCTCTGCTCTATAATCGCCGCCTATGCCGTCCCCCTCTCAACCTGCCAAGGGCCAAGGCATCATCGAGGCTTTGACCGACGCCGTGCATCGCGTGGGGAATTTCTGGGACCGTGTTTCGGACGGGTTGGAGATTCAAACCCTCTGGTCGCAATTTTTCTCCGAAGCACGCGCGAGCTACGGTTTGTATAGCCGCGAGGTCGATTGGGACGCGCTTCGCCACGAGACGCGCTTCCAGCGGTTCCTGAAAATCAGCCGCACCCTATTTTGGGCGATGCTCATCAAGCTCTCGCCCGCCCGCCGCGTGTTCCTGCTGATTGTCTTCCTGTTGCTGGGCCTCTTCGTGCTTAACGTCCGGCCCGCGGGCATCCCCCGCGAGGCGACATTCGTCATGGCGGTCGCCGGCCTGCTTTTTCTGCTCGCGCTCGAACTCGCCGACCGCGTCACGATGAAGCGTGACCTTGAAATCGCGCGCGAAATCCAGCATTGGCTGGTGCCGCAGTCCCCTCCGCGCGTGCCGGGCGTGGACATTGCCTTTTCCTCGCGCCCCGCTAACACCGTAGGCGGCGATTACTACGACGCCTTCCTGCTCGACGACGGCGCCGCGCCGACGCTTGCTTCCCCGCGTCTCCTGCTCGTCGTCGCCGACGTCGCGGGCAAGAGCGTTCCCGCCGCGCTCCTCATGGCCACTTTCCAGGCCAGTCTGCGCACGGTGGCTAGCGCCGCCACGCCGCTCGCCGAGTTGGTGGCGCGCATGAACGACTACGCCTGTGCCCACAGCCTGGGTGGACGCCGTTTCACCACCGCCTTCTTTGCCGACTTCGATCCCGCGGCGCGCGTCCTTACCTACATCCGCGCCGGTCACAACGTGCCCATCCTGCGCCGCGCCTCGGGTGAGTTTCAGCGCCTGGAGGAAGGCGACCTGCCGCTCGGCATCAATCCTCGCACCCGCTTCCCTTCCGGCTCAGCTACGCTTGCGCCTGGTGATCTGCTGGTCATCTTTACCGATGGTGTCATCGAGGCGGTGAACGAACGCGACGAGGAATTCGGCGAAGCTCGCCTGCTCGACGTTTTGCGAGCCGCTCCCGCCGGAACGGCCGCCGCCACGCTCCAGCGTCTCACTGCTGCTGTCGACGCCTTCGTCGGCTTTACCCGGCAGCACGACGACATCACCTGGCTCATCTTACGGATGGAATGATTACCTTTCGCGTCCTGTAGTTCGAACCTTCCTGTAACCCGCCTTGTGGCAGGGCATCGAATACGATAAGATAAACTGTGTTCTCCGAGCCCGTGACGCTAACGGAGCCTTGAATTCCCAAGCGGAGCGGGCCGATAGGGTGGCGCGAGAAATCGTGTCGCCTCCCGTGTTTGGAAAGGAGAACGCCGCCGGCGCCAAACACGGGCCGGTGTCTTTGTTTTCGGGGGGATTGGAAATACAGGAGAGTTCTTCACTTGACAGGCTGCCAGGGCTGCCTGCAAGCCGCCGGGTGTGACGGAACCATGCTGCGCGATAAATTCGGGCGGGAAATTCACGATTTGCGCATTTCGGTAACGGACCGCTGCAACTTCAGTTGCGTTTACTGCAAGTCCGCCGATCCGAAGAACTATTTCCCGCACCGTGACCTGCTGAGCTGGGAGGAATTCCTTCGCCTCAGCCGCGTCCTGGTGGGCTTAGGGATTCGCAAGATTCGCGTCACCGGCGGCGAACCGCTGTTGCGCGATGGCGTGGTGGATTTCATCGCGCGCCTCCGCCAGATCGACGGGCTGGAGGATGTGGCGCTGACCACCAACGGATACCTGCTGCCGGAGATGGCGCGGGAGTTGGCCGCGGCCGGGGCTCCGCGCGTTACCGTCAGCCTGGATTCGACGAACCCGGAGAAGTTCGCCAAGATCACGCGGACGCCGCGCTCCTACGAAAAAGTGATGGCCGGCATTGACGCCGCTCTGGAAGCGGGTTTGCGCCCGGTGAAGGTGAACATCGTCCTGGTGCGCGGCTTCAATGATGATGAGATTGTGGAATTCGCGCGCCTGGCGCGCCGCCGCGACATTGTGGTGCGCTTCATAGAGTTCATGCCGCTTGACGCCGACCACGCGTGGAAGCGCGAGTTGGTGGTAACGGCGAAGCAAATTGTGGACGCCATCCAGCCTGTGTTTCCGCTTGAGGAAATCCCCCGGCACTCGCCCAGTGAAACGGCGCTGCGCTATCGTTTCGCGGACGGCCAGGGCGAGCTCGGCATCATCGCGCCGGTTTCGATCCCTTTTTGCGGGCAGTGCAGCCGCATCCGGGTGACTGCGGACGGCAAACTGCGCACTTGCCTCTTCTCAATGCGCGAGCACGACGTGCGCCACCTGGTCCGCAATGGCGCCACCGACCAAGACATCGCCAGGTTTATGGAAAAAGTCGTGCACCAAAAGGAGCCTGGCCATCGGATCAACGAGGTGGATTTCGTCCAGCCTTCGCGCACCATGGTTTACATTGGGGGGTAGGGGTAATTATGAATTCGGAATTATGAATTATGAATTGTGAATTATGAATGATGAAGGCAACGCTGCCCCGTGTCCCGTATCCCGTGACCCGGTTCTGCTAATATAGAAGCAGGGCAATCATGGCGACAACATCAATAGAACCGCTCCTCTCGAACTACGTTGATCTCTCGGCGCAGGCGCTTGACGAGCGCATTACGCAGGCGAAGGACGAACTCGGCTCGCGGCTGGTGATCCTGGGGCATCATTATCAACGCGATGAGGTGGTGAAGTTCGCCGACTACCGCGGCGATTCCCTGCGCCTTTCGCAGCTCGCCGCCCACCGCCGCGAGGCCGAGTACATCGTTTTCTGCGGCGTACACTTCATGGCGGAGAGCGCCGACATTCTGAGCGGCGATCACCAGGCGGTGATTCTTCCTGACCTGCACGCCGGCTGCTCCATGGCTGATATGGCGAACCTTGAGCAAGTGGAGGTTTGCTGGGAAGCGCTGACGGCGGTGAATGGCGG
>JBEKNU010000031.1:0-35597 GCA_049522495.1 Terriglobia bacterium | reverse complement strand
GAAATCGCTCCAGCTCAAGATGTACAGCGCGCTCGGCCATCGGTGAGTGTGGAGCGGAACGGATTGCCCCTGCGAATCCCGGGTGTCCAGCACGCGGACACGGTCGTTTTCAAGCAGGAGAAGGTGATACTGAGGGGCGGCGCTCAGGGCATCAAGCGCTTCCAGCCAGTTCCGTACTTCCTTCGGCATACCGCCCAGTCTAATTTGTTCCTTCTTCTGTTTCAAGTTTGGTCGCAACCCAACTGCCGGCGCCAGCCCGTCTCCCCCCCGCCGCCGATGGGCATGGAAAAGCCGTCTCGATAAACCGGGCCGCTACACTTGCTGATGGAACTTGGGCAAGGCTCTAGGCGTATAGACAGGCGGAGGAGAGATCATGCCTACAATCCGAATGCTGGTTTTTTGCAGCTTGGCGCTTACGGCTACCCACCTATTTGCCCAAGCGCCCACAAAGCAGAGGGGGGCAGATCTCTCCGGCACCTGGTTCGGCGATTTTGTCCTTACAAATCCGGACGGGAAGGCCAGCCATGACACAGCGGTCCTAATCCTGGAGCAGCATGGCTCCGGCGCCACAGGAAGCATTGGCCCCACGGCGGATCAGCAGGCGCCGTTTACAGATGGGCACGTGGACGATGTCAACATCCGATTCCATCTGGACGCCCGTGGAGGAATGGATTTCAACCTTCGTCTGGATGCTGGTCATCTGCAAGGCGCGGCTATGGGCAAGACTACTAAGGCGGAGGTAAATCTCCAACCGGCGCCAGGGCTATTGCCGCATCAGAAGCTGGTGGAAGAGATTACCGAAGCCGACCAGCATCTCTTCGACGCTTTCGGTGCCTGTGACGCGACGCGGTATGCCAGCTTCCTCAGCAAGGACCTGGAGTTCTATCAGGACCACACGGGCAAGAAGGGATACGAGCAAAATCTCAAGGCGCTGCGGGATCGATGTGCAGAGGGAATAAAGCTGCGCAGAGAGTTGGTGGAAGGCTCATTGGTGGTGAATGCCGTGCCCGGATATGGCGCCATTGAGGCCGGAACGCATCGCTTCTACTCTCGACGGCGGGATGGTTCCGAACATCTGGATGCGACAGCGCAGTTCACGAATGTCTGGAGCAAAGAGACCGGAAGCTGGAAGCTGGTGCGCGTCATCAGCTACGACCATCGTTGAGAACATCGTGAATGGCCTACAGCGACATTTTGTAGCCTCCAGTTATTGTAGATTTTTCTTGACATGGGTAGCGTAGGCTGATACACTATAGGGGTGTTACTGCGAGGTGCCGCATGTCCACGCGCAGGTCTCCATCCCTCGTTAACTCCCAGCCATCCGGCTTGCGAAGCCCACAGGCAGAATTTCGGCGTCGGAATCCAGGGAAGGGCAATCTTGGGCTCCGGCAAAGGGTGGAAGATTCCTGCCTTCGCCAATTGTGGCGGCTTACGGATATGCTTTTCAGGGTCCGACACGAGAGCAGACCCTTAGAGATGTTAAAAATGAAGGAACCTCCGGGGATGTGTATGAAAACAAAGGCGAAGCGACAAAATGTCATGCGAAGAACTCGGCTTTTTTACACGAATATCCACCAACTGCGCGATAGTTGACAATAATTCGAAGGACTTTTTGGACGAAATACGCGGATTGCGCGATAATCCGGGCGGAATTGCCGACCCGTGATAATCTCTGGTGGCATTTCTGCGCGAAGCATCTTTAGCCCCGTAAGAAGGAGACCCTACCGTGACCCCTCCCTCCAACAACGACTCGTCGAAGCTGCGCAGCCGCGATTGGTTCGGCAAACGCGATCGCTGGGGCTTGGCGCACCGCGCCTGGCTTCGCGCCGAGGGTTTCAGCGAGCGCGTCTTCGAGGGCAAGCCGGTGATCGGGATTTGCAATTCCTGGAGCGAGCTCAACAATTGCAACGCGCACCTGCGCACCGTGGCGGAGGCCGTGAAGCGCGGGGTGTGGGAGGCTGGTGGTTTCCCGCTCGAATTCAACACCATCTCGCTGGGCGAGATGCTGATGAAGCCCACCACCATGCTCTACCGGAATCTGATGGCGATGGAAGTGGAGGAATGCATCCGCGCTTACCCGCTGGATGGCGTGGTGCTGTTGTGCGGGTGCGACAAGACCACGCCCGCGCAGTTGATGGGCGCCGCCAGCGTCGACGTGCCCGCGATTATGGTGCCTGGCGGGCCGATGCTGCGCGGCATGTGGCACGACCGCGAACTCGCCTTCGGTACGGACGTACGCAAAATGTGGGAAGAGGTGCGGGCCGGCCGCCTGGGAGAAGAGGAATGGTGCGAAATTGAGAGTTGTGTGGCGCGCAGCACCGGTCACTGCGGGGTTATGGGCACGGCCTCAACCATGGCCTGCCTCGCCGAAGGTCTGGGCATGACCCTTCCCGGCGCGGCGGATATCCCCGCCGCCGACTCGCGCCGCATGATGATTGCCGAACAGAGCGGAAAGCGCATCGTCGATATGGTCCGGGAGAATTTGAGGCCTTCCCAGATCATGACCGCCGCGGCGCTGGAGAACGCCACGCGGCTCCTCATGGCGCTGGGCGGGTCCACCAACGCCATTGTGCATCTCGTGGCCATCGCGGGGCGACTGGGGATCAAACTCCCCCTCGCCTCGTTCGATGAAATCGCGAGCACCACGCCCTTCATCGCCAACGTGAAGCCCTCGGGGAAATTCCTGATGGAAGAATTCAGTTACGCCGGCGGCGTGCCCGCCGTGCTGAAGGAAATCAGCCCGCTGCTGCATTTGGACGCGCTGACCGCCAGCGGCGAAACCATGGGTGAAAATCTGAAGCGCGCGGCGTGCTTTAATCGTGAGGTCATCAGGCCTCTCAACGATCCCCTATTTCCCCAAGGTGGCGTCGTCGTTCTGAATGGGAATCTTGCCCCGCTGGGCGCGGTCATCAAGCAATCCGCAGTTTCCCCGCACCTGATGAAGCACCGTGGGCGCGCCGTGGTTTTCCAGAACAACCAGGATTTGCTGGCGCGCCTCGACGACCCGAACTTGCCCGTGGATGAGAACTCGGTGATGGTGCTGAAGAACGCCGGACCCAAGGGCGCTCCGGGAATGCCGGAATGGGGCCATCTGCCCATCCCGGCGAAACTGCTCAAAGCCGGCGTGAAAGACATGGTTCGCCTCAGCGACGCGCGCATTAGCGGCACCAGCTTCGGGACGATCGTTGTGCACGTTGCACCGGAAGCCGCGGTGGGCGGGCCCTTGGCGATTGTTCAGGATGGGGATGAAATTGAGTTGGATGTGCCGGCGCGGCGCCTCGAGTTGCGAGTGCCCGACGCGGAAATCAAAACCCGGCTGGGGCAATGGAAAGCGCCTGCCCCGCACTACACACGCGGTTACGGCAGGCTCTTCCTAGACCACGTCCTGCAAGCCAACGAAGGGTGCGATTTCGATTTCCTGCGAGGCGCCGACCGCGAGGAAGGTGTGACGCCGCTCGCGCGCTACCCGAATCCCGCAACGTGAGCGCGAAGAGCCGCTCCTGGCTCATCATCCTGCGATAGTATTGGCGGAAATGATGGCCCTCAACGCCGAATCCGTAATGCGTGTCGCCCGTGCCTTTGTGAACGCTGTCAATCAACAGAGCGTCGAAGGGATCGCGGACCTGATGACGGAGGATCATGTCTTCGTCGATTCACTGGGAACGAGAATCGAAGGCAAGCAGCGCATGAAGGCCGGTTGGGAAGGTTACTTTCGCATGGTTCCTGACTACACCATTGTGATCGACGAAACCTTTGTGGATGGAGCGGCGGTGGTGATGCTGGGGACTGCACAAGGCACCTATTCTGCAAACGGCGTCCTGCGGCCTGAGAACAAGTGGTCGACGCCTGGAGCCTGGCGCGGGCTTATTCGCGGTTCGCTGGTGGCGGAGTGGCGCATCTACGCTGACAATGAGCCGATCCGCCAAATTATGGCGCGCAATAGAAAGTGGCACTCGGATGAAGTGCCGCCCTAGAGGGCGGCGCTACGAGCACCATTACCTGCGACGCACTACACTCGTATAGATTGCACATTTCTGTACAGTAGTGTACAGTTTCCTTGGGCTAACGGGAGGCCCGCAAAATGAAGACCCTCACATTCACCGAATTTCGGAAGAACGCCTCGGCGGCCCTGGATTGCGTGGAGGGAGGCGAGACCATTTGTGTCCTGCGCCACGGGAGGGCCATCGCCAAAATCATTCCGGCGAAGCGGGACCAACCTGAGCCTGCTTGGAAGCGCCCTGGTCCGCGTATGGTCATCCCGGGGGCGTCGCTCAGCAGGGCTGTGCTCGAGGAAAGGCGGTCGGCCCGTTGAACGTATTCTTGGACTCCTCTGCGCTCGCCAAGCGGTACGTCAACGAAGTGGGGAGTGATCAGGTAGAGGAGATCTTGTCTGCCGCATCGTCGCTCGGCCTCTCGGAAATCTGCCTTTCTGAAGTTATTTCCGGGCTGTGCAGGCTCCGACGCGAAGGGAAGCTCTCTCCGCCACAATACGCCGAAAACAAACGGGCGCTGATCCAGGATGTGGAAGCCTCGGTCGTTATCTACATCTCGGACCAGGTCGTAGCGCGTGCTGTCAGGTTACTGGAGCACTGGCCGCTGCGCTCGTCGGATGCCTTGCACGTGGCCTGTGCGGCGGAGTGGGCGGCGGACTTGTTCGTTTCTGCAGACGAACGACAGTGCAAAGCGGCGCGGGGGCATGGACTTCGAGTCGAAGCTCTGGGCGCGGGTTAATTGGTCGCGCTGCGCAGCCAATTGCTCACCGGATCATCGAGAAGCCCATGGGTGAAAGGAACATGTTGGTAATGTTGCGCACAATCTCCCCGCCGTGCCGCACCGATTCGTCGCGAATCTTCACCCAATCGGGATCGGCGCGGAACGCCGCCCACACCTTCTCGCGGTGCTCGGCGCTTTCGAACGGAATCAGATAAACCATATTGGGCTGGTTGGGCCCAAAGATCGTGTCCGCGTAGAGGATGGGATGAATACCACTCTTGTGGAAAATATCGATCTCCCCTCCCCCAAACCGGTCGTGCAGGTATCCGAGTTGACGATTGGTAGGTGATTCATAGATTCGCAGTTCGAAGAGCTTGTGGCCCGGGTCGACAACCGAGGTCGCCTTCAGAGGCGGGCAGAAGGGCGTCGCGCGCAGCAACATCGCCTCCGTGCGGTAAAAAGCCGGCTCATCCTTCTCCACGTCCGCCACCACGGCCGCGTAGTCGGGGTCGGAGTTGAGCTTTCCCCACTGCGTCTCCATTTCCGTCAGGCTGGGATAGGAGAAGATGATCAACGCCGTGGGAAGGGTGGGGCCCACATCCACGTTGAAGAATCCCATAGGGCCAAAGCCGTTTTTTTGACAAATCGGCCATAGCCCATTTTCCAGCCACTTCATCATTCGCGGCGGTTGGCTGCCGCTCTGCATATGAATGTAAAAGAACTCAAAGTAGGAAGAGCTCATGGGTTTGTCTCCGTTCGAATTCGCTGCGAAAGATGATTTCCAGGCGGCTGCCAATCCTATCGTCGCCGCGGGTATATCCCTTACCAAGAATGTTCGTCGGTCCATCATTTCACCTTCCCAGACTCAAAGGTCCATAGGCTGCGCATACATTGGGCTGCTTCCAGCGAACTGTCAAGCCCTACGCTGTTGCCGAGGGGCGCCGGCAAGCTGCCGCGCTCGTCAGGGCGAGCGTCATTCCTCGAATCGGCACTGTGACCAGACTGACCAACCCCCTTCGGCACGGCCGGGGCCCGTGGTCAGCGTGATTGTGCGATCATGGGCGCTGTCAATTGGAATGCGGAAGGAGAATCGGCCGCGGTCTTCGGCTCGGGATGAAGGTTGCAGGAAGCGGTCAATCCCCAATCGACTGTGGCCGGACCGATCCTGGACGGCAATGGAAATCTCCACACCCTGCGTCGTGCCATCGCCGGTGTCGGCTTCCTCGGGAATGCCAAAGTAGCCCGAGAACGATGATGCATTCTCCGGGATTTCCACCATGATCGTGCTGGGGGCACGCACCATCAAGGCAGGAGTTCCGTGAAAGATCATTACCCGCGCCCGGGCCGCGCTTTCCACCGATTTCGGCTCCGGCCAGAAAACACGCCCCTGCACATCGGCAAGCATGCGGGGAACCGAAATCCCCCTCGCTGCGCGTAGAAAAGCGGAGGCGGCGTAGAGCCGCACGGTAAGATGATCTTGGAACTCAAATGACCCGTGCCGGGGGCGCTCGAAGGTCAGACTTTCAGACTCCTTGCCGGGATGGGAAGCATAAAGATTTAGAACGTCGTAGTTGCTATCCAGCAGGGGATTCACCAGAAACGGCAGCTCCGCCATGGAGGGAACTATGCGGTATCGTTCCTCCGCCTGACCGCTAGCAAGCCGCATGTAAAGTGGATGCTGCTGATACAGGAAAGTGGCGGCCCTTCCCAGCAAGCTGGGAGCGATCACCACCGACATGAACAAGGGCCCTTGCGCCCAGGGGCGCAGGTCCAACTTCTCGCCGAAGTGTAAGCTTTCTTCCTTAACAAGCTGGAAGGCAAGGTCCTCCGTGGTTCGCTGCTGCAAAACCAGGAAGTGCCCGCCCCGCGCCACGGGAACGTAATTATTGAGGACGTAATTCAGCGCGGCAGAATCCTCCAGGGTGGGAAATCGCCCGTCTGTGGCTTGCTGGCAGAGCAAAACATAATGCGGCCGGCCGGCGCTTCGGAAGTATTCCTCGTTGAGGCTCTGAAGCGCCGGCGTGTATGCCACAAACCCTTGAATGACGGGGCGCGGCTGGTAGTTCATCTCATTGACCACGGCTGCCAACAGGAGATAGTTCATCACGTCCACGGAATCGTTCCCGATCACGTCTTTCGCGCGGTCGAGAAGGAGCATTCGATCGCTCTTGGCATCACGACAGTCAGCATAGAGTTCGTCCGAGCGTCCCCTTAAGGTAGCGAAGATCATCTCCGCGTTTTGGGTAACGCGTCGTGGCCAATCGCTAACTTGCTGCCAAGCGAATCCCGGAATCTGGAAGTTCGCTGCTGCCAAGCAGAGCGCCATGCTGGCGGCGAAAGTGACCTGCAATCCCCACCGGTGAGAAGCCTTGTGTGCGTTCGACAGTTCTCCGAGAAAACAAAAGGCCAAGCCCAGCGGCAGAAACCAGAGAAATACAAAGGTGTGCCAGTCCCCGGAACGCGTGAATCCCTCCTTCCACGCAAGGAAAACATATTGTGCCAGCGTAATCAGGACCCCCCAGGTGAGAAGGCCGCCCCGCGTCCGCACGATCGTCGCGATTAAGGCGCCCACGAACAGCGCCAGCGCCGCCAGGGCAGCGCAAAGGACTGAGGTCTTGGGAACCAGGTTCATTGCCCCGCTGTAGCCTGACGCCAACTCCAGGGCGTCCCGGAACCAGGGGGCAAGATGGGAGGGCGACTGCTCTAAAGCCATCCAGCAAGCGATGAATCCTGCCGGCACCGCCAGCGCCAGCATAATCGCCTTCAGGGTTTTTCGCTGCCGGATCCAGCAGACAAAAACCACGGCAAGGCTCCCGAGCGCCGCCGTTAGGAACGAGGCTTTGATGAGAGACAGGACAATAAAGGCAAAGACCACGAGGGGCACTTGCCAGCGCTGCTTGGGATTATCGACGAGCAGGAGCAATGTACCGTATGCCATCACGAAGAAGGCGGTTTGGTCCAAGCCGGAGGAAAGAGTGAAGACCACCAACCAAGCGAGAAACGCGTAGCGGACCCATCCCGCCAAACGTTTTGCCAGCGCCGTCGCCGTAAGGGCAACGAGCGCGCTCCAGAAGAAGGCGAAGGCGATGCGTGCGCCCAGCAGATGTCCCAAGCTGGTCCGCGTGCTCAGGAATCCCAGAGGCCCGAAGGTAAAGACAATCTGGGTGCCGAATTGCAAATGGTGTGCGGCGGCGTATTCGAGCGCCGCATGCCAGGAGGGATCAAGTTCGAGTGGAGGCGGTTGGGTCCCGCTGAGAAAAAAGGCAGACGTAAAGACCAGAGCGAAACAGGCTGGCCAACCGATCCACCGGGCGGTTTGAGGAGGCATCCGGAAACTCCTCGCTATGGCTTTCGCGCAATCACCAGGAACTGCTTTCCCCACAGACGCTGCGCCAGAGGAAACAGCAGGTACAGGCGAACCAGGAACGCCCGGTGAGGCACTCGGTCGCTCATGGTAAAGGGAAGGAAGCGGGGTAAGACGAGTTCCCTTCGAAATCCGGCGATTTCCAACGCTTCAACCATCGAGCGATCGCTGAGAGGCAAATGGTGATCCACAAAATCCCAATAGACATCGAAGCAAAACCGGATGTTCGGCCCTAAAGCAATCAGCAACCCCTGTGGGCGCAGCACCCGGTACGCCTCCGCGAGGCAGTGGGCAAAATCCTCTTTGGTCGGGAGGTGTTCAAAGAAGTTGCTGCTGAATACCACGTTGACGGACTCCGATGGCAGGGACCACGGCTGGGTGGCCTCCTGAGAAAGCACCGTAACGTCCATGGCGGCTTTACCCACCGTGGCAGGGTTAGAGTCCAGCGCATACTTGTGAGCGGCTGAGATGCTGTTGATGAACTCGCAATATCCGGCGCCCAGATCCACGACCGTGTCCGTCGGCTTTACCCATTGGTGAAAGTAATGTTGAGCGAGGGTTTGCCACACCTCCGCCCGGCGCTGCTCGATTCCGGCAAAGCGATGGCTATATACGGCCTCTTGCTCCTGGTGTGTCATGCCCTGATCATTCGCGATTTGCGCCTCAGAATCCTTGCTTTCCGAAATCCTCCGGCTTCCCGGATTTTCTGCGGGGCCGCCGGGGGGTTGCTCTGAAGAGCAAGGAACAGTATCGCTCAAATCAATGGATTTTGCGCTTGGGGAGCAGCCCTTCGCAGGTAGTTACTCCGTCCATCCCCTCTTGGAGTCATATACGGGCAGGATATTAATCAGTTCATATCCTCACAAAATTAAACTCTTTCGTAAGTAGGCGCGACTTCCAACCTATGTTAAAATTGCCCTTATCATGGCTTCTCAACCGATTTGCCCTAACTGCGGTTCATCCCGGATTGCACCTTCGCCGAGTGGTTTTCACCTCGTCTGTTTTGATTGCCAGCGCGTGATGATTCAGGAGCGTGTCAGAAAGCCGCGGGGAAGAAGACCCCGTAACAAATTCACGCGGCCTGAGCCATTGCCCGTTGCAGGAAACAAGAAAGGGTGAAGTCTGGGCCCGCACTCTCTCCAGCCATCGCGCGCCCGGAAAATTTTGGCCGGGCCGTATGGATGTTTGACTTCCTCCGCTCAATATGCCACGTTGAACGGCCATGCGGCGTAATTCCGGGGCATTTCAACTCTACATAATTAGTGGAAGTCTAGCCTTCCTTCTTACCGCTTTCGCCAGGGGGTCAGACCTGCGCGCGGCGGAGAGTTTGCAAGCCTTCGTCAGCCATCTCGTGCAGGAAAAGGCGGGAGCAGTCATCGTCTCCGATCCACGAACCGGCCGGATCCTGGCCATGGGGAATCCGCAAAGCGCCTTCAAAGAAGCCTACCCTCCCGGATCGACAGCGAAGTTAGTGGTGAGCGCCGCCGCCCTCGAGGAGGGCGTCATCTCGCCTTCGGAAAAAATCCTGTGCCGGCGCGTTCCGCGGCTTCTGGGAGAATCCTTTCATTGCTCCCATCCGTCTGCTGTCTCACCGTTCGATCTGGCCGGGGCGCTGGCTAACTCCTGTAACTATTTCTTTTCGGAGCTGAGCACGCGGCTCTCCTCCTCCGCTCTGGCGCACTGGTACGCAGTGTTTGGTTTTGGCGCGGCCGGAGATGAGGCTTCGCCCGGCGAAGTACTCATCCCGGACAAACCCCGGGAAAAAGCGCTCGCGGCGCTCGGCGAGCAGGGGGTGACGGCGACTCCGGCGCAGGTGCTGTTGGCGTACTCAGCCATCGCCATGCAAGGCAAGGTTTTCCGCCTCATCATGCCCGGGCAACGTAAGGCGCCGAGCCTTGATCGCGTGGTCCCTCTGAACAAGAGCACTTTTGCGATTCTGGCGGAAGGGTTGAGCGATTGCGTGGAGAAGGGTTCCTGCCACGCCGCGGCGGTTCCCGGCGTGACCGTTGCCGGCAAAACCGGAACCGCTCCGGCCCTGGACGGAAGCCGCGTGACCCACGCGTGGTTCGTGGGTTACGCCCCCGCGGACGCGCCGGAAGTCGCCTTGGTGATTTTCTTGAAGCGCGGGACGGGTGGCGCTGACGCCGCGCCCCTGGCGGCGCAAATCCTTAGACAGTACTTTGCACGAAAGCCCCACATGCCATGAGAAAACTGGTGTTGGCCTTCCTGGCCCTGGCAATGGCAGCGCTTCCGGCACGCCCGGGGAGTCCGGAGTTCCGCGTCGAATTGTTTTCGAACCAGGCCGTCAAAGCTCTGACCCTGGAAGCCACTGAGCAAAGCGTAAGCGTTTGCGGCGCGAGGGCGGACGGGCCCTGCCTGGTGCTGCCGCCCACAAGGAAAACTACCTGCCTCGCCGATCGGCTTGTCCACTGCCGCCTCGATGCGGAGGTCCGGAGCTTCACGCTTCTCGCGGTGAATTCCACCGCCCCGTTTCGTATATCTCCCGCATTCACCAAGGTGAATGAACCGCCGCAAACCTTCCTGATGCGGAATGCGCGCGTTACCTTGACCAGCGGAGGTTTGCAGGTCATCACGCGAGTGGATTTGGAATCGTATGTCTCCGGTGTCCTCCGGGGGGAAGCTTCTGTGCTCCAAGCTCCCGCAGCGCGCCAGACCATGGCGATTCTGGCCCGCACCTGGGCGCTCCGCTGGCAGGGGCGGCATCGCGAGGTAGGATTCGATTTTTGCTCGCTCACCCACTGCCAGGTTTTCCGGCTTCCGCAGGGCGGGGAGGCAAATGCTGCGGACGGCTTCGAGCCCGCCGCTCGCGCTACACGCGGCAAAGTCCTGCAATATCATGGGACGCTGGCGGACCCCTACTTTACGGCATGCTGCGGCGGGATGACGGAAGCCGCCGGGAATGTCTGGCCCGACCGCGCACAACCGTATTTGATTTCAGTTCACGACCCTTATTGCCTCTCGAGCAGCCACGCCTCGTGGAAAAAAGCGTTAACCGCCGAAAGCGTGCAGCAGGTTTTGCGTGAAGCCTTGCATTTGCCGATGGCTGCCCCGCTCGCTGAACTTTCCGTTGAAAAGCGCGATTCCTCAGGGCGGGCGCTCGTTCTACGCGTCGTCGCCGGCTCCACTTGGAACCTTGATGCCAATCAGTTCCGTTACGCCGTTGACCGCCGCCTGGGTTGGGCGCAGATTAAGAGCAACCTTTATACAATCGAACGCCAAAGCGATTCCTGGGTATTCTCCGGGCATGGGCTCGGCCATGGTGTGGGGCTTTGCCAGGCGGGCGCTGAGCAGATGGCGCGGATGGGATTCTCGACCGAGCAAATCCTCAGCACCTATTTCCCGGGGACGGAGATTGCTTTGCAACCCTCGGATGACCCCGACCCAATTGCGTCCAGCGAACACTTCGAACTCGTTTACCCGGCCTCCCAGGAACCTTGGGTGAAGCAAACCCTGGAAACGTTGGAACAATGGCGAAGGGAATTGGGCGCGCACGCTGAGATTCTGCCGCCGCGTGTACGCGTTGAAACTTGGGGTTCCGTGGGAGAATTCGTCCGCGCTACAGGACAACCCGGATGGATGGCGGCCTCGAGCGATGGCCAATCCATTGCCCTGCAACCGCTCGAGTTGCTGGCGCGAAAACGCATCCTGAACCAAACTTTGCGTCATGAGCTGACCCATCTCGTTGTGCACCGACTCCGCGCGAAAGGCCTACCGAAGTGGTTTGAAGAAGGGTGGGTGCTCTACTTGACGGGCGAAAGAATCGAAGCTCCGGCCACCACGCCCATGACCCCGACGGAACTGGAAGAGGCCATCTCCCAGCCGCGTTCGGAGGCCGAAATGAAAACCGCATACGCCCAAGCCCTTGAGCGAGTTCGGCAATTAACGCGGCGCAAGGGTGACACCGCACTGTGGCGGCTGCTCGCGCATCCTGGCGCCGAGGACCTTCGCTCGCTTCATGAGGGGCAGTAACGGGTGTAGCGCGGACCCCCGTTTTTGGGGTCCGCGGTTCTTCCTTGGCAAAGACCGTAAACCTCAAAGACGGACGCCTGCCCTCGGATTCGGGTGCGTGAGTCTAAGTAAGAACCGCAGACCTCGAAGGCGGAGGCCTGCGCTACACTTGCTTTTCACCTCAGATTGGATCAGACCTGCGGTGGGTTCTGTTTAGGAGCTTGCAGGCGCGCCAGGGAGAGCGACCAGAACAACACCCCGGCGGAAATGAGGATCAGAGCAAGAGAAAATCGCACGATCATCTGCGTGTAATCCCAGAATCCTGCGGTGACCATGGGGTGCCAGTTAACAAGCACGTACGCTATTCCGCCGAACACCGCCACGCTCAGCAAGTTGGTCAGGAAGGGACTCCGGAAGGCGCATCCGGCAAGGAGCTTCCATGTTTGCTTCCCCGCCCCACGCCAGCCGCCGTGCAAAAGAGCAATGAAAAAGCTGAGGAGGAAACCGCTCAAAGCAATCCACAACAGTCCCTCGAGGACATCGGAGATTTCCTCAATCGGCACATGGCTTACGGCCTTTTCGGAATGGAAGCTCAGGAAGGATGCGACTTCGATCGAGTGCGCATTGATCCAGCTAAAAACTGTGCCGCATAGCCAAACGAGGGTGGAGCTCACGAGACAAAAGATCAATGCGGTCACAAGCTTTTTCCGGCCCAAAGTCCACAGCGACCGGAGGGGGAAACGCCTGCTCTCAGTGGCTGCGGCCCCGGCGGCGCCGGAAACGGTTCCCGCCACGACAATCACTCCGGCAAGGAGTTGCACGACGGCCCAAATGAACGCGAGGATCAGCAGCAGCGCCGAGGACTCCGGCAAACCCAGCCATTGGTAAGCTGCCCACGCCCAAAGCGCGATGAGCGCCCCCAGCACCACGACGGTCCGGTAGCTGCGCGCGACAACCCCCAGGCTCCACATCCAGGCTGCAAAGGCTCTTTTCATTTGTTTCACACAGCAGCAGAGACTAATTCAAAATTCAAGATGCAAGATTCAAATGACCCGATGGCCCGATGGCCCGATGAATAAATGGTTCAATTATTTCACGGTCACCGTAGCCGCTCGCGTCGAAGCCTGCCGCGCGGGCTCATACATGGGCAGCACGCGAGCCGGATTCGCCTGAAACGTTCCGGGGGTCACGGCCTTCAAAAGATAATGGAACTGCCCCTGCCCGCGCTGGTACGTGGTGGAGAACAGCGCCGCGCGATCGTCGTGAAATTCGCGCTGCGTGTAGTGGAAATCCCACCAGGGCGGCTTTTCTTTAAGCTCGTATAAACCTTCCTGCTCAATGAACTCAAAGCCGGCGGGGATGGGGTCCTCGATCTCCAGGTACTGCTCGTCTTGCGTAGCGCTGACGGTCAGTCGCACCACGATCACGTCACCGGTCTGGACCGGGCCCGCAAGCGGCTGCTCTGAATAGAGGATGCGATTGTCCTGCCGCTCCGGCGCCAGCCTGAAATATTCACGGACCACGTTCAATGCGTAACTGCCTGCCGGTGGGGGTTTAGGCTCGCGGGAGAAGTACGAGGCGGAGGCCGACCAGTAAAGCACCCCGGCGCCGGACTTCACAATCCGCACTTCGTTTTCACCCGCGTGCACTTGCGGCGCGGCGGCCGTCAGCGCGATGGGTAGCGGATTCGCGGCGTCCTTTTCCGTAATGTTCCGGTCAGCGAGCTTCTGACCATTCAGATAGACGCTCAACGTGTAATTCGGTTTAAGCTCGCCGGAAATCCTCAGGTAGTCGATCAAGCCGTAAATGGCGGTGGCAGTCTGCTCCGTGGACTCCCAGTAGTAACCGTCAGAGCGATGCTCCATCAGCCAGCGGGTGGCGCGCGGCAACAAATCACTCTTCGGATCGAGGTTCGCCAAGGCTTTGAGCGCATATGCCGTGGTCTCAAAGGAATTGTCGGAAGTGAAGTCGAGCATTTCCTGGCGTTCGGACTTCCATAAAACGAAGGGGCCTTCCGCATGTGCGCCCGCTTCCAGCAGCTTTACAAATTCCTCCGCGCGCGAGTCTTTGAGCTGCCAAAGCAGCAGGGCCATCAGCGCCTGCCCATGCGCGGAGAACTTCTCCCGTGAGGAATACAAGCCTTCCACCAGCGCGCGGTCCACGTCGCCGCTCAAGGCCAATGCGTAAACCATGTAAACGCGAATGTCCGCAAGCGCGTGGGGATTTTCCTTGATCTGCTTCAGGAGCGAATCGCGGCCATTTTTCAGCCGTTGCTCGTCAATCGGGTAACCCGCCTCTTTCGCCTGCGCCAAACCGGCCACCACGTAAGCGGTCATGAAGGGATGGGTCTCATCCGTCTGCCACCAACCCCATCCACCGTCGTCATGCTGGAACATGTA
Organism: Terriglobia bacterium; assembly: GCA_049522495.1. Taxonomy (GTDB): domain Bacteria; phylum Acidobacteriota; class Terriglobia; order UBA7540; family UBA7540; genus Bog-366. Next base: position 21,152 of record JBEKNU010000031.1, on the reverse strand, counting down.
GAGGCGCTGGAGCCCCGCGGCAATTTTCTTTTCCAGCTCGGCTGAAGCCGCGGGAGGCGTCAGGCCCAAATCCTTCACGGCCTTCGTCACCAGGATGTTGGGCAGAAAGCTCGACATGGTCTGCTCAACGCACCCGTAAGGGTATGTGGCCAGGAAATCCAGCGCTGACATCAGCGTGCCGGCAATCGACGGCGCCAGGTCGATGCGCAGCGTGGAGGCATAGGCGTTGACGTCCTGAGGGAGAACCAACGAGCGTTTGATTTCGTCCTTGTCGCCCCGCATCGCACCCGATTGCGCCACGCTCTGCTGGAGTCCCCAGGGCTCCACCGGCATCTCCAGCTCGAGCGCGTCGGATTCCTCATCGGTCAGCGCTTTGGCCAGGAACTTCGCCTGCGCAATCTTCGGGGCGCGCACGTTCCACGTCACCACGGCTTCACCGTTCTTGGGAACGTTGACGCTGGCTTCCGCGGGGCTGGCCAACTCCACCCCTTGCGCCTCGAGTGAGACCTTTGCGGTCTTATCCGTGGCAAGATAATTGTGGACGATTCCCACCAGCGTCGCGGTGTCGCCTTGATCCATGAAGCGCGGAGTTTCCAGGCGCAGGATCAGGTTCTTGCGCGTGATGACTTTCGCCACCACCTGGCCCACCAGGGTGTTGCGCGTGACGGCGCGCACCGTGGCCCGCCACGTGGTGAGCGAATCCGGGAAGTTGAAGGAGGCGCGCGCCCTGCCGCCGGAGTCGGTCACCAACGTGGGCAGCCACTGGATGGTGTCAGGGAAAAACTTGCGAACCTTGGGCTGAACCGTTTGCGGGTTCTTGAAATCAGCCAGCCGCGTGGGCGCGCGGAGTTGGGCCAGTTCCATCTTGTGCCGCCCCGAATAGCCCATGAACCAGTACGTGGTAGAGAACTGGGTAAAGACCTGGTCCCACCCGCGCGCGTAGAACACCTTCTCGGGAGGCTCGGCGCTCTCCGGGCGGACCGCATAGATGGCCTCATCCACCACGCCCAAGCTCAACTCCGCGCTGGCGGGGTGCCCTTCCGCGTCTTGCGCGGTGACAGTGTAAGTAACCTGCTCGCCGGGCCGGTACTCCGGCTTGTCGGTTTCCACGGTGACTTTCAGGACTTTCTCCGCCGCCGGCACAGAGATGTTCTTCGAACCCTCAAGGAGTTGCTCGTTCTTTACGAACGCAATGTTGAGGAAAAAGTTGGGTTCAAAGCGCTCCTCAATGGGAATGTCCACGGTCAGCGAATCGCCGGCGGCAGGGTGCAGCGACCAGGTGTAAACCTGCTGCCCTTCGGTGGTCACCAGAACCTGCGCTCCTGGCTCATGGGTCGAGATCAACACGTGCGCTGTATCACCCGGCTTGTAGGAATGCTTGTCGGGGTAGATATCAACGCGGTGGGCCGCGCCCTCTTCTTCTGCAAAGGATCCCACGTTGGAAATCCAGAGACTCGTTTGGAAGGCGGCTTCGCGTTGATTGCCGTCGAAGGTGCTGGCGTTAACAGTGAGCCAGGGCACCTTGGGAACCGTGTAGGTGTAGTGAGCCACGCCGTGGGCATCGGTTGAAACACTTGCCTGGGAAAGAACCTCCGGAGGAATGCGCGTGCCCCAGGACCGATGGCTTTCAAACCTTAACTGAACGCTGGCGGAGACGGGGTTGGAGTCGTAGTCCAGGGTGTGAACGGTGACGTCCGCCTGCTGCCCGGGCGCGTAAACGTAACGGTCAGTCTCCAAGAGGACGACGACGGTTGAGTAGGTAACCACCACCCCGCGTCCGCCCATGATCTCGCGATTGCTGGCGTCGGTAACGTGCGCTTCGATACGATAGCGATAGTCATGCTTCTGCGCATCGACTTCGGTCGGCAGGGAGACGTGCAGCACGCCGTCCGCATCCAATTGCCCTGTGCCTTGGCTGATCTCCTGCCCGAAGTAGTCCTCGTTGGGATTTCCTTCGCCCTCGTCACCTTCAAACTCCTCATCGCCCCAAAGAATGCGCCAATAAGGGAACTGGTAGCCGGAGCGGAAAATGGAGTACTTCACCTTGCCGCCCGAGACGGGCGCGCCAAAATAATAACGGGCGCTGATGGTGCTCTGGATCGTTTCACCCTGGAGATAGCGCGCCTTGTCGGTGGAAACCGCCACTTCAAACTCCGGCTTCTTGTATTCCTGCACTTCGAATGAACCATAAAGACGCTTGTCGCCGGGGAGGTGCGCGGTAATGCCGTAAGTGCCCAGCGTCGCCAGCGCGCTGAGGGTCAGCGTGCCATGGAAGGACCCGAAGGGCGACAATTCCAGCTTCTGCTGATAGATGGTCTTCTGATTGGCGTCCGTAACCTCCACCGTGAGCGGGCCCGGGACATCCAAACTGAACTTGCCGCCCAGCCGCGCGCGCACGATGCCTTTGAAATCCACCTCATGCGTGGGGCGATAAACAGGCCGGTCGGTGTAGATGTACCCCACGTAATCCGTGGCGGAAGTATCGAAGAAGAAAAAGGGCTCGACGCTGGTGGCCGCCACATCCTGGCCTGCCGTTGCCACCATGATGGAGTTGTCGACTTTAATTTGCTGGAAAGTAGATTGGAACACCCCGGAAGCATCGGTCGAGCCGCGCGCCAACTCCTGATGATTATTGAAGACGACGGCGGTGGCGCCTTCCACCGGCGTGCCGGAGTCACGGCGAACGACAAAAAGCAGTACCTGGCCAGGGGCGGTTTTCGAAACCAGCGCCAGGTCGGTGACCATTAACAGGGTATACGCGCGTAGCTCGCGGTAAGCCACTTCGACGAGGTATAAACCCTTGTCATGCACATCCACCGGGATTTCCTGGTACTCGGTGCCGCGCGTTTTGGGCAGCACCTCGCGCCATCCGAGCGCTAGTTGCTGGCGGTTCAGCAGAGGCACCTGGGCGTAGGAGGTGACATCGAGGGGAATGCGTTGCAGCCTTCGCTCCTGCACGCGCGAGGAGTGGTATTCCCAGCGCGTTTCGAAGCGCAGTTGGGAACGGAAGAAGTCCCGGATGCTCGCGCGCAAGTCACGCTTCCATTCGTGAAAGCGCTCGAGCCAGGTTTTCTCTCGCGCCAGTTCCGCTTTTTCGCTTCCGAAGGAATGGGCGTCCTTCAGCTTGGAGAAAAACTGGACGGGATCCTTGACGCGATAGACGCGGAAGTCCAGGTGATCGACCTGTCGAAAGCTGATCCAGATTTGGGGTTGCTGGGAAGGCGCGTAAGTCTGGCGCGAAGAGACGGAAAATGACGGTTCGGTGGAGGCGGTTCCCTCCTGGGCGAATGCGGCCGGAAGCGCGCTCAACACGCCCACGAAAAGGAACACCACCGTCAGGGCCGATCCGGCGGATGCACGCGTGGCCAGCCCGCTTGGGGACAGCCACAACGAAGGGCGATGATGGGTTTTAATAGGCATTAATAGCTTGTCAACGCAAAATTTCCAGCCGGTAAACTCCCAGGAAATGCGGATTATCGAGCAGCGGCCTCCAACGCGGGTCGGGGTGTTCGACCAGCGTTCCCGCCTGCACCTCGCGAACCTGGCCGCGCCGGCTATCCATGTCTCCGGTATGATAAACGATCCAATCCGCGCCCTGCGGCTGGTAGTACGACCTGCCGACAAACAACATGGTATGGAAAGGCTCGCGCTCCACGGATTGGTGGAAGAACAGCAGGTCGCCGGGCTGAGCCGCGCGGATGTCACGCGATATCCGGTACGTATTGTAGCGAAGGAGTGTGGCGCTGTCGGCAAACTCCGCGAAAGCGCCTTGCGAAGGATCCCCGGAAGCAGCGGGGCCGGGCCGGGTGCGAAATAGCTCCCGCCCCAGCGGCCCGTAAGGATAATGGTATTTCGCCACGTCCCCAAAGCCCGGATCATAAGGCAGCCCGGCGTCTTCACGCCATGCCGGCGAGTGGGTCATCAGGGAGTTCCGGAACGCGAAGCGAATGAGCGCTGCGCAGTCCTGAATCTCCGCGCGTGTCCTCGGTGTCGGGGCGTAGTACTGCGTTTCCCCCAGGAAGGTGAACCAGTGGATAAAGTTCTCGCGGTCCTGGGCGCTGTCAAGGCGGGCGCTGTCAGGAAAGCCATCGCTCAGGCTGTCGCGCCAGGCGGGCGCAAGCGAAGGTCCACCGGCCCCAGGCAAGACACTGGCGCCCACGCCGGAGCCCGCTGCCCGTGAGCTTTCCGCAAGCATGGATCGGTGGTGGAGAACCACGCCTGCGCAGACCGGCAGCATGGCGAGCAACGCGACCCACCCATAAACAGGGGCAACTCGCGAAGGGCCCTGGGAGCGAAAGTGAAGATGTGCTTTTTTCACGGGCTTACCAAGTGGGCCCATTCTAATTGCGGCGGGCACGCAGTGCAAGGGCTGCGACACGAATTAATTTGAACTGGCCAAAAGTACCAGCAATAATAAAGGATTCCCGCACGGGGACAAGGAGAAGAGATGCACGAGAGAAAAGGGTGGTGGACTGCGCTGGCAGGAGCGCTCTTCCTGATCAGCGGGCCGCTTCGGGGGGCGGAGATTTTGGTCGAGGGTGGGCCCATGGAAACGGGATTTAACAGCGGCACGCTGGCTTACATTCACGCCACCGTGCACGGGCTCACCGGCCAGCCGAAACGCTATGTGGTCTTCGCTGAAATCCAATACTACGGGACGACCTCCACCACCAGTGTGGAAATGGACCGCCTCCCGGAAACGAAGCCCGGCGTGGAGGAATTTCAGGTGGGATGGCCGATTCCCCCGCAGGCGCCCACCGGCCTTTACACTCTCTCCCTTCACGTCGACGACCGAATCGATCACGTTCCCGAGGTCACGAAGAAAGTGCGCGGCTTCGTGGTGTACAAGAAACTGGTGAGGATTTCGCGCGTGACCCTCGACAAGACCATTTACAACGTGGGCGAGCCGATCAAATGTGAGGTGGGGCTCGAAAATCTGTCGGACACCGATATGAAAGGATTGCGCATCGAGTTCTCCAATGCGAATTATCCCTGGATCTCGCTCTATTCGCAGGGAGGGCACGTGAACCCCGACTTGGCGATCAGGGTGCTGCGCGAGCATCTGGATGTTCCAGCCGGAACCGGGGTGACCATCCCCCTGATGGCCGCCGGGACCGCGACCTTCTTGCGCGGCAAGCAGCGAGACGTAATGGGTTCCGGCTTAGCCCTGGGCAACGAAAAAATCCCTCCCCCGGAAGTCGACACCTACACTGTGGCGTTGTGGAATGCTGACCGCACGCGGCTTTACGACATGCAATTCACTCCGCCGGCGATCGTGCGCACCTGGGAGCGCGACCTTCCCAAGCCTTACAGACGCAACTTCACACATCCCTACAATTCTTTTATCGACTTCAGGAAATACCGGGAATTTTACGCGCCGGGGCAAATTTCAGCGGCCGTGCGAGTGGACCCTGCACATACGCTCTATCGTCCCGGAGACGCCGTGGTCATCGTTGCCACCTTGACAAACCCGGGGGGCGAAGATTGGAGTGGGGCCTCCCTTAGGGCACGCATCGTGGATTTGATGGGCAAGGAAGTTTACTCCGGCACTCTCCTTTCCGGGATTAATCTTGCCACTGGCGCTTCGCAGAAAGTGGCCGCCGACGCGTGGACAATCCCTTCCACCCTGACCCCCGGCACTTACCCCGTGGAATTGATGCTGACCGGGAGCGGGGGGAAACTTCTGGCCCGCACCGCCACAGAGATCGCCGTGAATGACCTTCCCGCATCGCTTATGGTGATCTGCGCGCATGAGGACGATGAGCAAGCTTATGGCGGACTGATCCGCGCCGCCGTCGAAGCCAAGATTCCCGTGCAACTCCTGATCCTGACGGCCGGCGATGTGGGCCAGTGCGAGCGTTACTTCGACAAGCCCTGCGGCCCCAACGAGGCTCGCGAATTTGGCACGGTACGTATGGAGGAATCCGCCGAGGTGCTCGAACACCTGGGCCTTTCGCGCGACAAGCTCATCGATCTGGGCTTGCCGGATGGAGGCTCGGGGGCAATCTGGTTTGAGCACAGAGATTCTTCCAATCCCTTCCTTTCCATCTATCTTGCCTGCGATCACGCGCCGTATGAGAACATCTACAAGCCCAACTTGCCATACGCGCGCGACGCGGTCGTTGAGGCAATCCGGCAAATCATCACCACCTTTCATCCGGCGATGATCGCGCTGACCGGCCCCGATGAGCGCCATGTGGACCACCGCACGGCGAACTGGTTCGCGATCAAAGCCTGCCAGGCGTTGCTGAAGCAAAAGGCGCTCGATCCCCAGACCATCGTGCTGGCCGACCAAGTCTACGGCGCGGGGGGTTTCAAACCTGCCCCTTACAAATATGAAAGCTTCGTGGTCCACCTGAGCGGGGAAGCCGCCGCGCTGAAACAGGAAATGACCTGGATTTATCAATCCCAGGATGGAAACCTGGCCGAAGGCGATAAGAAAACGCTCGCCGAACTTCCCCGGGAAGAGAAGCACCTCCGCATCATGGACTGGCAGGAACACGAAGGATGGAACGAACAGGAATCGGGTCATTGATTCATTGGGTCATCGGGTCATTGCAGGATTGGCGATTTGCGATTGGAGGGAGGAATCATCCTATGCAAAAAAAGACAACTTTGAGCCGGCGGGAATTCCTGGGGAAAACATCGGTAGGTCTGGCAGCGGCAGGAGCGGTTCCACGAAGCTTTGCCCTTTCCGGCAGTCCCAACGCGCTGGCCTTGCACGGAGGCACTCCCGTCCGCTCGACTCCCTTTCCCGATTGGCCCCAAACCACGGAAATCGACGAGCAGAATATCCTCAAGTCGCTTCGCAACCATCACTGGTGCACGGCGGACGGTGAATTCATTCCCAAGTTTGAAAAGGCCTGGGCGGGCAAAGTCGGGTCGCGCGGCTGTGTTATTACGCCCTGCGGAACCCACGCCCTGCAAATTGCCCTGGAAATCCTGGGCGTGGGCCCGGGAGACGAAGTCATTACCTCGCCCTACACCTACATCGCCACCATCGACGCGATCATGATGGGTTACTCGCTGCCGGTCTTCGCCGATTCCGATCTCAAAACGTTCCAGCTTGACCCCGACGACATCGAACACCGCATTACCGAACACACACGCGCCATCATGCCCGTCCACATTTATGGAGCTCCTTCCCACCTGGATAAAGTCCTGGCCATCGGCAGGAAACACAACATCCCCGTGATTGAGGACGCCTGCCAAGCGCACCATGCGGAGTGGAAGGGAAAGAAGGTCGGCACGTGGGGCATCCTCGGTTGTTTCAGCTTTCAGGAGTCCAAGGTCCTTCCCGGAGGCGAGGCCGGCGCGCTGGTAAGCGATGACGACGGCCTGATTGCCAAGGCTTACATGTTCAGAAATTTTGGCGGGGACCCGAAGACGCACCATTACGAGTCTCGCGGTTTCAAATATCGCATCTCCGATTTTGCCGCCGCCGTGCTCGTGGCACAGCTCGAGCGCTACGAGGAGCTTTGCGCCAAGCGGGAAAGTCACGCCGCCTATTTGCACGCAGAGATGGAGAAAATCCCCGGCTTCCTGATGCAGGAAAATTACCCCGAATCGACGCGGCAAAACCATTACTGCTTCGGGATGCGCTACGACCCTGAGCATTTTAAGAATGTGTCGAGAGAAAAAGTGGTGGCGGCCCTGAAGGCAGAGGGCATCATGGCGGATGGCGGTTATAACCCGCTCAACAAGGAACCCTTCCTGGAGCGGTGCCTCAATTCGCGGGGATTTCGAGCCGTGTTCTCACCGGAACGCCTGGAAAAGTACCGCCGGGAAATCCACCTCCCCCGCAATGACCAGTTGTGCGCCACGGCTTTCTTACTGGAACAGAACATGCTCATGGGCGAGAAGAGCGACGTCGACGATGTCCTGGAAGCCTTCAACAAGGTGCAAATGAACGCCAGCGCCTTGGCCTGACCTAGATTCTGGCGTCAGCCGCTCTTGTCCGTGAAGTCGAAGTGGACGGCCAAGACACGGATGCCCTGTTTGTTCAAGGTCCGAACGAGGGGAACAAAATCCCCGTCGCCGGTGACCAGGACCGCGACATCAATCTTCTCATCGAGTCCAGTCTGAAGGGCATCAACGGCCATGGCAACATCCGTCCCTTTTTCACCTTGATGCTGCGACATGGGCAGATACTTGGGTTCAACTCCAGCGTGAAGAAGGTCATGGTACCGGTTGCGCTCAAAAACGAAGTGCTCGCCAGCGGCCATCAGAATCCCTTGTAAGTGTTTTTCCCTTTTCAGCATCTAGGGCCATAGCGATTGAGTTGGGACTAAGCCGATAGAGCTTGCCCAAGGTCTTTTGGATCTTCGGCATCGTCAAACGCCCCGCCTTCCTGAGCAGAGCGACTGTTGCTTGGCCTATCGAGGTTACACCCGGTTCATATCCCCATTCCCGCAACCCGTATGCGCTAAGGCCGGCCCACGCGAAGCGGTCGTCGCGCTCAAGGAGGGAACGCAGGCTGTGGATGGCGAGATGCCGCGTAGGAAAATGCGGCACGATGACCGGTTCCATCTCTTCCATGGCATGGAACATTTCAAAAACGGTGGTCGGCACGCCTTGCTCGCGGATATATGCATAAGCGAAGGCCCTGCGCCGGGCTTGAACACCTCGGACTTCGGGCGGACCAACCCTTTGATTTGAAGGCTGTACATGAAAGATCGGAGTGGCATTGCGGATTATTACTCGAACCGCGTCGATCTCCTGGCCACAGCACCGTAGCTTCCTCGCGGTTTCTGGCGCCAAGTTTGCCAAATCTGTCGGCATGCCGAAAAGAACCCCCTTCGCCGCATTGATAACTTTGCAGTAGAAATCTCTGTCAATTGACACGTTGGAAGTCCAAAGCTGACCCGCAGGATCGATGGAGTACACGCCCGGAGATGAACTGAGCAACAGTCGAATGCAACGGCCAAAATGGAATTCCGTGCTCTCACCGGAGCGGGGAACCAGGCTAACCACTTCATCCAGGGTCGCTACGGTGACCTTATCCAAGTATGCTCTTAGCCGGGGCATAAGGCTTGGGTGGCTTCGCCGCACTATCGCTGTGACCGTCTTTTGCAGCTTCGAGGCAATTTGCCTGACACGCTCCCGCGTTAAGCCCAAGCTCCGCCCAATAGTGCCGAGGGTCTCCGGGCTGCTACTGGGCATCAACGCAAACCTCTTCATGAAGATGCCCCTGTCCCTTGCATTTTGTTGGGACAAGAACCCCGAAATGAGCTCCATAACTGAAGGCGGCGGTGCGGGCTCAGGTTTCGGGCCGCTGTAGCCCGAGGGGTTTGTGAAGTAACGCTTCCACGCCCGGAAGCTGGCATCATAGACCTTCCATTGGCCGGGTTGGCCCAATGAATTGAAGTACTCCTCCAGGACTTTGGCCACCTCCCCCAGCGACTTGAGGCCGAAGTTATAGGCTTTGAGAAACTCATTAGGTAGAATCAGTGCCAGTTCATGAAGATTCGTGATCCCCCATCGCTCCAAACAGGAGAGCGCTCTAGCCGGAAGAAGAAGATCGGAGAAGGGTACGTCGAGGCCTGGTGGTCGGGGCGGGTCGCCATAGATCGCGGGATCTGGCGGACTCATTTCCATTGTTGGGCTTAGGTCTGGTTCTGGAACCGGGCTTAAGTCTGGTTCTGGCAACCGAATATGGACGCCTTCCGGGGAGGGTGGCCGCCCCACGAGGAGAGGCTTCCAGAGCTGGTAACTCTCCTCGTAAATCGCCATCACGCTGGGCTCCAGTGAATTGAAGTAATCCTCCACAACGGCTGCGAGCTCGCTCAGTGTCGTGCACCCAAGATTGCGAACGTGAAGCAGTAATTTGGGCGAGGCGAGCGCCAACTCGTGAACATTGGCGATTCCAGAGATCTTCAGGCAGTTGGACGCTCTAACCGAAACATCGAGGTTCCGAACTGGAATCCTCAAGCCGGGTGGTTGGGGCTGATCGCCCTTGGGAAAGACCCGGTCGATACAGGTCATGGGGAGGAAAAAGCTGAGCACCATTTGCCGGACGAGCTCTGATTGCGGAAGGAAAGGCTCCCAAGCCAGCAGTGAATACCAATAGTACAGCAGCAGCTCTGTGCGATCGAGAGAAAGAAAGAAATCCTCCAACAACGTGGCTATCAGGCGCACCTCATCCTGTCCCGCGCCTGGCCAATGTAATCGCTCAGGTGAAGCCAATGCCAAGTCCTTCAGGTTTTTATATCCGAGGGTTTTCAGGTGCCCTTTGATCCCAACTGGCAAGCTTAGGTCTTCGAGAGGTGTGTCGGGTTGAAGCGGTGATCCTTTGCCCGGGGGGCATAACGAGAATTCCGCAGCCATGGCGTACACGCTATGCGATCTGCCGGCTCAGAGCGGTTTCGAGCGCAATCATACGCTCTGTGATTTCCGCCTCGGCGGTGTCCCAGGAATTCAGAAGCATGGATTCTTTAACCACCTGCCGGGCTATGCTCGCAGAAGCCGTCATTTGCCTCCGCGGCTTGAAATCCTAACGAATGCCGAACGAGCTTAAGAGTTCATTCTCTGGCATGGAGTAATCTCCCCATCATAATGCGATCAAAGGGTAGCAAATTGAGAAGGAGCCTGCAACTATTCAGGAGTTGCAGCCGCCCGAGCGCAAAATGCCGTTCGTGGGTGGGCATGACCAGCGCTAACATAGCGCGCTGAAGCGCAGATCTGCGCTTTGCGCCAGCCAGCGTTTTCTGGCGGGCGGTTCGCGAACCGCCCCTACGCCGCACTCGGAAATCGCTGATCCCGCGCGACGCATTGGCAGCTCCAGGAATTGATGTGGACAATTAGTCTCTCCCTCACATTTTCTTACTACCGGTAGGAAATCCGCAGAAATCGCCCTCGACAATGGACGCCATCGTGCTAGGCTATAGTGCGGAGGACTGTGTCGGGGTGGAATCGCGCGCAGCACGGCGAGGTGTCGGGTGTCAGGATTAGAAGATAGCGCTCGAGGGGCTTGGGGGACGGCTGATTGCCGATTGTTGCGACTGACGAGTATGCGATTCAAGGTCTGGGCCGGGGCGCTGACCCGTAGAGATGTTAGAAATGAAGCAACCACCGGGGATATGTATGAAAACACTAGCGAATGGGACAAAATGTCCATTGAAAAACACGGCCTTTACACGAAATTGCACCGATTGACGCATAATCGACAACAATTCACCGGGCTTCACGGCCGAAAATGCAGGGATTACGCAATAGACCGGGGCGAAGTGGCGCCGACCTCTAGACCCCGCCCTGAAGCGAGCGAAGGGTCGGCACGCGCGAATGTAGCGACGACCTTGCGATCGGCACGTGCTGAACTGGAGTCCAGCGCCACAATCGTAATTGTGAGTTGAAACGATGTGTCGCAAAATAAAGGAGTTATCGGTGGAAAGCCAAGGCCTCGCAAACATCTATCTTATTGAAATAAAAACAGTTAGACTGTTCAGAAGCAATGTGGCCTCCGAAAAAAACATATTAAAAAAACATATTAAAAACCGCCGATGGCTCCAGTATCTTGTTGAAAACAAATGTAGGAAAAACGTCGGTTTCGGGGCTTGAAACGATGTTGATGAAAACAAATGAGTTGTATTCGTTTTGAAACGATGTTCCGGAAAAGAAAGGGGTTGTGGTAAGGAGACAGGAGTCAGGAGAAGGCAGGAGACAGTTGACGGTAGACAGTAGACTGGGCGGAGAGACCGACGCAGCAAAGCTGTATCCCGCATAGAGTCTCAGGCTCGTCCAAACTAGCCAGGGTCAGGGCTCAAAACGGACGGCCATCAGCCTTGTTCCCCGAAGGGGGACAATTTCATTAGTCCGTCAACCGACGGATGGAACCTACGGATCGGGACGGCAATGAAAACAATTCTTTCGACCCTGAGGGGTCGAATGTTCGACCCCCTCAGGGTCGGAAACTGATTTTCGGGTGTCCATCCCGTAGGTTTCATCCGTCGGTTGACGGACTATTGAAATTGTCCCCCTTCGGGGGAGGCCCGAAAGAGTCTACCGTCTACTGCATCCCGATTTCTGACTCCTGTCTCCTGACTCCGGAACGCTGCTACCTGACCACTAAGCACTATGCACTGTCCACTATCCACTGCCCACTACCCCCTATCCCCTGCCCTTGGAGGTTTCCATGTCACTCGTTAGAAAACACAAACTGACCGAGAGGAAGCTGGCTGCGAATCGGATGAACGGCCCCAAGGCGCGGGCGGCGGCGGCAAACCTGCGGCACGGGTTCTACTCGAAGTCGGCGGAGGTGGCTTTGACCGCCCTGGGCGAGGACCCGGCGGAGTTCAAGCGGCGCCTCGAGTCGCTGATCGAAACTTATCAGCCCGCCAATGCCCTGGAAATGGGCCTGGTGATGCAATTGGCTCGCGCCCTGTGGCGGAATGGAGCGCTTTCACCGCGTGGCGGAAAGCCTGGCGGTAAAGAACTTGAAGGAAGGGCGGAAAAATAAGGAGATCAAAGAGGCAATTCTCTCCATGCCGCTCACCGAGAAAATGGAGCGCTTGAAAGAGTTGTTTGGCGCGACGTGCATGGACTTGGAGCCCAGTGTCGGTCCCGAGGAAATGAGGGTGTTCGAGAAATGTCGTGGCGACCTGCCGGCGGAAAAGGCCAAAGAGATTCTGGAGATTCTCCTGCGCCTGAAGAAACCCGGCGCCACCGAAGACCTTGGCCCCGCAGCAAACATGCTGGACCCGGACGGCAAGATCCCGGCCGCGGCGGCAGGGGAGGAGCGAATAGCCCTCGGGCGGGACCTTACCCGTGCGCTGGCGATGGAGATTGAGCCCCTCGAAAATCGCCTCCTCGACCCCGATGAAGATCCTAGCGACGCCCAGGCGCAATTCGATCGGGACGAAATCTTGGCGCGCGGCCAAGAGAAAGTCGCGCTAATGAATCGTGCGGAGGAATCGAGTCTGCGACAGGTGTGGCGGCTCACCCATTTATTGATAAATATCAAAAAGGCCGCCAGCGCACAAAAAAATATCGAAAATGAAGAGTCCTCCCAATATGTTGCTGAAAAGAAAAGGGTGTGAAATAGACAAAATGTCGTATGCCAACATCTTCATGAAAATAAACGGCTTATAGTTTTGTCGATAACTTCTTGTAAAGGATAGGGATAATTGGAACTAAGGGCTTCGAGACCCCGAAAACCCCCTCAAATCCTCGCCATGCCAAGATCTCGTAGAAAAGGCATAACTTATTTTCGTGAGATGAACATTAGGCCAATATATTGATGAAAAGGCAGGGGATAGCCGCGCAACCGAACTTCGAGCACCAAGGGCTCAACGCGGTAAGCGATTCTTTTCGCTTGAAGCGGGTGCTGGCGTGCAGACGATTCTCAGCGGGCTCTGCCGCTTCGATTTGCGAGCCTTTTTGGGAGTTTTACTCATAGAACAAGACTTTACTTGACAAATGATGTCGCTAGGGGTAGTATCTCCTGGAGGCCCAGGAGAACACCTTGCCACCTTGCCCTTAGGGAATGAAGGTTCTCGCTATGACTGAGATTGAGCGACGTTTTTCTAATTTCTTCCTTCTTCGATCTGTCCTCTCCTTTGTGATTCTTGCTCTGCTGTTCTATCATCCGCGGCAAATTTCTCCCCATTTGTGGATGCTCGCGACAGCCTATCTTGCCTCGAACCTGCTCTTACGTCTTCTTCCGCCTGGCAAATTTGAAAATCCCGCGCTGGGGTATGGGTTGTTTATCGTCGACATTGCCGTGCTGACCATCATCCTCTATTACGTATCCGGAATCAATTCCGCCTCCTGGCTGCTCTTTTACCTGACCATCTTCATGGCGACCCTGGGAGAAAACGTACCGCAAAGCGTCGGCATTGGATTCGGGATATCAGCAGTCTACGTCTGGCTGCACATCCAAAACGGCGGCAACTTCTTCGAGGACCATGAAGCCCTTCTGCGCATCCCGTTGTTCCTGGTTACGGCGGTCTTGTGCTCCTATCTCGCCCGGGAGGTCCGACATTTCAAGCGCCGAGTCCGAGGCCTGGAGGACTTTCAAAAGACTCTGGAGTTGAGAATTGGCCAGTCCACCGAGGACTTGGCGCACAGCGAGGATTTGAGGGTAGCGGCACAGGAGTTGGCGCGACGATTTCGCGATCTGGTTCAGGATCTTAATGCGGGTATTTGGGAAATGGAGGTGCCCTCATTCAAGATCACTTTCGTGAGCGACCAAATGGAAGCCATCCTGGGTTTCCCAATCGAGAAATGGTTGGGTGAGAAGGATTTCTGGGTTCAGCACGTGTACCCCGAAGATCGCGCCCACGTCATTGAGCGGTGCCGCAAAGCTATTGCGGAGGGCAGGGATTACAGCTTCCAATATCGCGCCATTCAGGCGAGTGGCAAGACCATTTGGCTTCAGGACATCGTGCGCGTGGTGCGAGATAACACCGGCAAGATACGCCAGCTTCGCGGGGTGATGGTCAACGTGACGGACCACCAGCAACTCGAGGAGGAATTCCGTCAGGCGCAGAAAATGGAGGCCGTGGGGCGTCTTGCGGGCGGGGTTGCTCACGACTTTAATAATCTCTTGACGATTATAACCGGTTACGTTGAGTTGACACTGGATCTTTTGGAGGCGGAAAGTCCACTTCGCTCCCATTTGGGGGAGGTTCTCAAGGCAAGCGAGCGGGCCAGCGGGCTTGTGCGCCGGCTCCTGGCTTTCACTCGTCGACAATCGATGGAGCCGCAGGTCGTGGACCTGAACGCTATCGTGAAAAATACTGAGAAGATGGTGCGCCGCTTGATCGGGGAGGATATTGAAGTGGTGATGGTGACGCCACCCGGCTTAGGGGCGGTGAGAACCGACCCGGCACAAATCGAGCAAGTTATCATCAACCTGTCCATAAACGCCCGCGACGCCATGCCCAATGGCGGAAAGCTGATTATCGAAACCACGAATGTGGACTTGGATCAAGGCTACGCGGACAGCCACGCGGCGGTCGCGCCTGGATCTTATGTGATGCTTTCCGTGAGTGATACGGGAACCGGAATGGATGCCAATACACGCGCGCACATTTTCGAGCCCTTCTTCACCACAAAGGAAAAAGGAAAGGGGACCGGCCTGGGCTTGGCCACGGTCTACGGTGTGATCAAACAGAGCGGAGGTAATGTTTGGGTTTACAGCGAGCTGGGCATGGGCACAACTTTTAAGATCTACCTGCCGCGCCTGGTTGCGATCACTGAGACCAGGCAGCCGGTCGCCGTGCCCGTTTCCCAGCCGCAGGGCTCCGAAACCATTCTGCTCGTAGAGGACGAAGAGGGCATTCGATCCTTGGTGCGTGGGATTCTCCAGGCGCGTGGATACACGGTCATGGAGGCCGGACGGCCTCATGAGGCTCTGGAGATCAGTCAGAAGTTCGAGGGGACGATCCATCTCTTGCTGACCGACGTGGTGATGCCGCAGATGAGCGGGCGTGAGGTTGCCGAGAAGATAGGTACAGGCCGCCCAACTACAAAAGTATTGTATATGTCTGGATACACGGACAATGCCATTGCTCATCACGGGGTGTTGAACCCCGGCGTGCCTTTCCTGCAAAAACCCTTTACGCCTCTTGCGCTCGCCCAAAAGGTTCGGGAAGTACTCGATAAGGTTCCATCGGGGCAGCAAGTTAACGCAGACGTCCGTTCTTGAGCTCTGCAGTTTTTCTTCAGATTCGCGCAATCCAATCCCAGGGCAAACTGGCGCACGTTAACCCACCTTTGTGGGAAACCGTCGCTGGGGCGGGAGATTTCACCGCTTGGTTTCAGCGCAGGCGGCGCGGAGGGCGGGGGCGTTTTCGCTTACGGCTTGCCAGGCTTGGGAACTCGAAAGGGTCCACGAGCGCCAGTCGGGGTTTTCGGGGGGCGACCAGCGTTCGAGCAGGCGCGTTGCCAGCGTGCAGCGGTCCTGCGGGTTCAGGGCGGGCAGGCCGGCGACCAGATCCGGCACCGCGTCGGCGCTCAATCTGGATGCATAGCGAGCGTCGAAGATATGCCCGGCGCGGGCGCGCTCCAGGTTGGTGCGGGCAATGAGGGCGTCGGGGTCGAGCGCGTGGAGCGTCGCGATCAGCAGGAAGCCCGCCACCATGGCTCCAAAGGCAAACCGCTCACGATGCCCGCGCAAGACGGTGAGGCCGAACCAAACGAACACCACGGCGAGCCAGCCCATGAAGGCCGTCGGGTAGAGGCGCTGCTCGCTCAGGCCATATTCGGCTTGGTACAACCGCATGCGCTGGAAGGCCGATCCCATGATGACGAAAAGCAGGGCGATCTGCAATCCCGCCAGCCACTGAAACACCCGTTGCCCTTTGCCGTCGTCAGGCCGCAACAGCCAATGGGTAATGAGCAGGAAGGGCAGAAGCAGGGCGGCCACTGTGACCAGTTCAAAGAATCCGCGCCGCGCGTACTCCGCGTAAGTCAGTCCGGTGGTGGCTTGCACCAGCGCCGACCCGCCGAAGAAATATCGGACCTGCACCGCCACGAAGGCCAGGAAAAGCAGATTGAGCAGGCCCAGCATCACTCCGGTTTCAATCGCGCCCAGGGAAATCGGCAGCAGGCGTTTGTCCGTGCCCAGGTTCCGCTCCTTCCCAAAAAGCAATCCGCGCAGGTACCCTCCGACGCAGTATGCAACGAAAACGGCAATCACCACGTGGCTGGGAACAGCCCGCATGAAACGGACCACAAGGCTGCGGAAAACCGCGTCGGCGCCCATGAAGAGCCCTCCAAAAATCAGCAGGGGGGGAAGCGCTAACGCCAAGCCTAACAACACGGCCACCGCCTTGCGAAGCTGGTTTCCCCCGAAGGCGCTAGTCCATTCGCGATCCTTGAGGAGTAGGGGAAACATTCCCAAAGCCGCATTGAAACCTGCGAGGAGGCTGCCCACAGCGTATTGCACCAAACTCGCAACGCGCAGCCGGCCGCCACTGGCGCGCAACATGGCGAGAGACAGGGCCGTCAGCAGGGCCAGCATATTGAGCGCCTTCAAGGGGGGCGAATCGTGCCAGAGGAAGGCCAAGGGGGAGAACGCGATGGGCAGCAGAAGCCACCATCCGCCATCCCCAAAGACCGTGCGCCGCTCGCGCCCCAGGAAAAAGATGGCCGCCGCGAGCAGGCCGGCCCAAAGCGCGAAGTTCACTCCCCACGGAAAGCATCGCAGGAGCGCGTCGCCCAAAACTCCCAAGGTGAGCGCGGCTGCCAGGGCGGATATTTCCAACTTCGCTGTGGCATTCACGGGTGGAACTCCTTAATCTCACACCAGGGACGGGATTCGCCCGAAGCGCCGGTGGCGCGTGCGAAATTCCTGCACGGCGGCGTCGAGGTCGGCGGCGCCGAAGTCCGGCCACATGCAGGGAGTGAAACACAACTCCGCGTAAGCAATCTCCCAGAGCGGGCAGTTGCTCAGGCGCTGCTCGCCGCCGGTGCGGATCAGCAAGTCGATGTCGGGCGCGGGTTCGCCGGCGTTTTGCGTTTCCGCCAGCAGGCGGGCGAAACTCTCGGCGGAATCGTCGCCGGTTGATTGGAATCGGCGCGCGGCGTGGAGGATCGCCTCCCGGCCGGAATAGTCGATGGCGAAGCGTAAGTGCATTTGCCCTCCCGCCTCGCTTGCCGCCTCGACCTCTTCGATTGCCTGGCGCAAGGAAACCGGCAGCCGGTCGCGTCGCCCGATGACCGTCACCCGCACGCCGTGAGCGGCGAGAGCCGGCGCGTCCACCCGGAAGAAAGACTCGAAGGTGCGCATCAGCTCCGCCACTTCGCTTTCCGGCCGGCCCCAATTCTCCGTGGAGAACGTGAAGAGGGTCAGCACGCGAATGCCCTGCTCGAGGGCAGCTTCCACCGCGCGTCGAACCGCGGCGCGGCCGGCGCGGTGGCCCGCTGAGCGCGGCAGTCCGCGAGCCACGCCCCAGCGCCCGCTGCCGTCCATAATGATCGCCACGTGCAGGTCTGATTGCTGAAGAGTCAACGCGTGATCTCCATTGCCATTGGTCATAAGTCGTCTCCGTGAGGAACGCCGCTCCGGGCGCGTTCGCGCAATGTACTTTGCAACACAAAGTACAATGCCAAATTTTTTTACATCGCCAACTAGCGCCCGCGCATGGACTGAATCAACCCTTCCATCTGATCCAGGTAACGTTCCAGCGCGTGCCGCCCGGCGGGGCTCAGGCGATACACCGTTTTGGGCAGCCGGCCTTCAAAGTACTTTTCGCACACGAGGTACTTTGCTTCCTCGAGTTTGCGCGCGTGGACGCTCAGGTTGCCGTCCGTGGTGGCGAGCAATTTCTTCAGATCGTTGAAGCTGAGCGATTCATTCGCCGCCAGGGCGCTGACGATTCCCAGGCGCATGCGCTCGTGAATCAGGCGGTCGAGGTCCGCCGCGCCGGTCGCGGGCGCCTCCCCGCGCTCCCTCTGGGCAACGCGGTCCGTTCTTCGAGTTTCCAGCGAGTGACGCCCGCTGAAGAGATGAGATCTAGCCACCGTACCTCCTTGCAATGATTGTTCCGAATAGAATGTGCAGTCCCCCAAATCCTGTGGCCATCACCGCGTTGGCCCAGGCGGCCGGGCAAAACATCGCGGCAACACCCGCCACCATGAAGCACAGTCCCATCACGGGGACCACGCGCACGGAAAGATTTCCCGCCGATATCACCCCCACGCCATAAAGCAGCAGCCAGACGCTGGGCAGCAGCCGGCCCATTCCCGCGGCGTAAATCGCGCCGGAGATCACCCCCCCCGCCAGGAGGGGAGGAAACAGGCTGAGCAGGAATTTGCGCCCGGGCTGCGTGAGCACCGGCGTACCCACGCGCCGCGCTTTCCAATAAATGCCCAGAGCGCCGAAGGCAAAAGCGCACAACGCTGCGGCGAGCCAGGTGATCAGCCAAGCCTTGGCGCTGGTGGCGGCGGGAGCCACGCACGCGGCGCCGAGCGCCGTCCCGCCCATCGCCACGCCACCCCATCCCGGAACGGCGGTGAAGGAGGCCGCGTTCTCCATGGTCTGGCGGATGAAGCGCAGGTCTTCCATGGCGTGCGCATGCAGCGGGGCAGGTCGAAGGCGACGAGAACGAACGGGTCCGGCACAAGGCATAGCACCTGTATACCCGAGATCGAAAACCTTGTCAAGTACTTTGTGAAACAAAGTGCATGGCCCTGGGCGCCTCCCCACGCCGGTGGATCCGGGCAGCTTGACCCCGGGCCTGGCGGCACTTATCATCGAGAGCGGGATTGTTCCGGCCGATAAGATTTTACGGATTGTTCGAGGAAGAGTTGAATATCGACGCATTGTTACAGCTTTCCAAGCCTCAATTCATTCCACCCTTACATCGATCCTTCACGCCCGCGGTCGTCTTCAATCGCAATTTTCGCGAGTTCATAAATAGCTCGGGACGCGGGGTACCGCTGGTGATCGGCCTCGAGCGCGGGGACCAATCGTTTTCCGTTTACCGGACGCAGTGCCTGGACGAGGGCGCGGAGTTCGCGGCTCTGAACCTGCCTTTTGCCGAGCGTTTGGTGAAGATGCTGCTTTGGCAAAGAGGCGGATGGCGCGTCATGGTCGGTGGACCGCCCAGCGTCGGCGAGCACATCCGGCGGATTTACTCGCGGGGAGGGCCGCGGACGTTTGACGTGGATTTCATGGCGAACGTCTACGAGCATCCGTTCACGGTTGAAATCACCGAGGCGGGCAAGGTTCCCGCGCCCCGCGAGGGCGCCATGCGCCTGGGCGGACATCTGGAAGGCTGCCGCATCGGCTTCGACCTGGGGGCGAGCGATCGAAAAGTCGCCGCGGTCAAGGACGGCGAAACCGTGTACACGGAAGAGGTGGTTTGGGACCCGAGCCACGCCACCGACCCTGGCTATCACTTCGAGCAGATCAACACCGCGCTGAAAGCGGCGGCGCAGCGCCTGCCGCGCGTCGACGCCGTGGGCGGCAGCGCCGCGGGGGTGTACATCAACAACCGGCCGCGGGTGGGCTCGCTTTACCGCGCCGTACCCGCGCCGCTGTTTGACACCCGGATTCGCAACCTCTTTGTGGATTTGCAAAAGGCCTGGGGGGGAATCCCCTTTGCGGTGGTGAACGACGGGGAAGTGACGGCGCTGGCCGGCGCCCTCTCGCTCCGTGACGCGGCGGTGCTGGGCATGGCCTTGGGCTCGAGTGAGGCGGGCGGCTACGTGACGCCCACGGGCGAGCTCACCACCTGGCTGAATGAGTTGGCCTTCTGCCCGGTGGATTTCGACCCGCGCGCTCCCGTGGATGAGTGGTCGGGCGATCAGGGAGTGGGGGCGAATTACTTCTCGCAGCAAGCGGTGTTTCGCCTCGCGCCCGTGGCGGGCATCACGCTCGACGCCAAGCTGGGCCCGGCGGAGAAGCTCAAGTCGGTGCAGGAACTGCTCCACCGGGGCGACGAACGCGCGCGGCTGATCTTCGAGACCGTCGGCTGCTACGTGGGCTACGGCGTGGCTCATTACGCGGACTTTTACGAATTGCGGCATGTGCTGATCCTCGGACGCGTCACTTCCGGCGAGGGCGGCAACATCATCCTGGCGCGCGCCCAGGAAGTGCTGCGGACCGAATTCCCCCAACTCGCCGCGAAGGTCGCACTGCACCTGCCCGATGAATCCACCCGCCGCGTGGGCCAAGCCGTGGCCGCAGCCAGCCTGCCGGAACTGCAGTAGGCAGTAAGCAGAAGGCAGTAGGCAGAAAACGGGAGACGGAAGACAGGAGACAGGAGATAGGAGACGGTAGACAGTAGGCGGCAGACAAGAATCAGTAAGCGCCTTTCGCGGGTCCCGTGCCCCGTGTCCCATACCCCGTCCTAACCCGTGGCCCCCGAATTCCGTATCCTGCGCCCCGTGTCCCATGTCCAGTTTCCTACTCCTGACTCCTGTCTCCTGTCTCCTTTATTAACCCCTTTCTTTTCCGGAACATCCTTTCAAAACGAATACAACTCATTTGTTTTCATCAACATCGTTTCAAGCCCCGAAACTGACATTTTTCCTACATTTGTTTTCAACAAGATACTGAAGCCATCCTCGGTTTTTAATATGTTTTTTTTGGTTCCTCAGCAGAATCTGTGGGTAGACTGTGGTTCAGGTAGAGCTCCAAGAGTATGGTAGAGAGCGACTTCAGCGGCGCGGAAGGTACGAAAGCCATAGGCTTTTCGCAGCGT
>JBEKNU010000030.1:0-35883 GCA_049522495.1 Terriglobia bacterium | reverse complement strand
CAGTTGACGCTGCGAAAAGCCTATGGCTTTCGTACCTTCCGCGCCGCTGAAGTCGCTCTCTACCATACTCTTGGAGCTCTACCTGAACCACAGTCTACCCACAGATTCTGCTGAGGAACCAATAAATTTTGGTCAAAATCCAGTGTTTGACCGTTGATGTTGCTGAAAATAAACGAAATAATAAATTGACATAACGCAAATTCGCTCCGAACCTTGAATGTTATAGAAAATAAAAGACATTCGGGCGATAACCTTGAATGTTATTGAAAAGAAGAGAGAAAGGCGTTCGAAGGAAATTGTGAATTCTGAATGACCAAGTCTGCTCAACCCTGCCTGCGGACGACAGTGCCGTGGGCAGCGAATTTGTCGGCGGTCCCGATTTCCGCCTTTGACTTTTGCGGTTTGCTCTTTTCCTTTTGACTTGTTCTTGCTGTTTTAGCAGGCGCGGGAAAGCAAGAGCGGTGACCAGTGACGAGTGGCCGGTGACAGGCAGAAGACAAAGTCCAAGCGTGAAAAGACGGGCAGGGCCGACGGCCAAGCCCCAGCGTGATACACTGCAAAAGCCGTGGCGAGTGACGAGTGACAAGCAAGAGACTAAGTCTGAGCGCGAAAAGGCGGGCAACGCCGACCGCCAAATCCCAGCGTGACACACTACCCCGCATTTATCGGCAGCCCCAGGTGAGAAGATGAATCAACCTGCTGAATTCCCCAATCGCAAATCACAAATCGCAAATCACAAATCACCCGATGACCCGATGACCCGACGGCCCGATGATTGGAATCCCGACCGGCGAACTTTCCTGAAAGTCGCCGGCGCAAGCGCCGGAGGCTCGGCGCTGCTTGCGCGCGCGACGGCCTTGGGAGCGGATAGCCATTTCCCTGATTTGGCACAACTGCGGCTTGCCCATCAGAAGGCAGGCATTGTTCCCGCGGATAAAACCTACCGCATGATGGAGTGGTCGCTCCACTTCCCGCCGCAAGGGAAATTCGATTTCGACCTGGAAGGTGCAATGAAGTTGGCGCGGGAAGTGGGGTCGGAATCCATGTTGTTCTACGCGCAGGACCACTGGGGATATGCGCATTACCCCAGCGACGTGGGTGTGCGCCATCCCCATCTTACCTACGACTTTTTCGGGAAACAGGTGGAATTAGCGCTTCAGAACGGCATGTCGGCGGTGGCGTATTACAGTCTGCAGGCCAACAATCAGATCGTGCTGAAGCATCCGGATTGGGCTTGGGTGGATGAAAAGGGAGAACCCGTCCCGGGGCGTTGGTACACCCCTTGTCTTGACACGCCATACCGGCAGTATGCCTTGGGCATGATTGAAGAGATCTGCTCCCGTTACAAAGTGGATGAATTATTCATCGACATCTTCGGCATTCAGTTCTACCGCTATCACAGCCGGGGAGATAATCCCTTCTGCTTCTGTAAATACATAGAGGATGCCTGGAATCGCGAGCACCCCGGCGATGATTATCGCGAAGGATTCAAGTTGCGCGAAGGCTGGGAGAAGCGCTACCAGTGGCATCAGCAGCGGAGCATGGTCGAGATGCTCGATGAAATAATCGCGGCGGCGCGCCAGCACCACCCAAGCCTTATCGTTGCGCTGAATGGCGGCCCGGAGGTTTTTCATGACGAGATCCAGCGGCGATTGACATTCCTTTACGCCGAACCTCTGCCTTCCGTGTCGGGCATCGCCTTGGGGTCGATTATCCTGCGCGGCTGGGGCCGGCCAGATTATCAGGCGGGCATCTTCACCATGGCGCCGTACTACGATTCGCTTCCCGAGTCTCCTTTTCGCGTTCAGGCGGATGCCCTCTTGGTGCAGAACTCGCGGGTTTTCTTTGTCGGGGAAACTCCTCTGGTTTCGAATGTCGATGGCGTGAACTATTCTGCGCGATGGTTCGACCGCGCGCGGGAAGCGTTCGCCGACGTGCGCAACGTGGATTGTCTGCTGCCGGGCGCGCAACCCGTCTTGAGTTCCGCAGCGCTTTACAGTCAACCCACCATGCAGGAGATGGCAGCGCAAAAGCGTCCCCGGGATTTCCGGTATTCGATATTGGGGGCACTGGAGAACCTTACTTATTCAGGCCGGCCGGTGGAAAGTCTTCCGGAATTCCGCTTGGCCCCGGAGCTCCTGCGCCGATTGGATACCTTGGTGCTCCCGGAAGTGGAATGCCTGTCCGATGCGCGCGCCACGCTGATTGCCCAATGGGTCCGCGAGGGCGGCACGCTGGTAGCAAGCTACAAATGCGGGCTGAAGGATGAGAACCACCAGCCCCGAGCCAACTTCCCGCTGGCCGAGGTCCTGGGGGTGGACTATGTGAGCGAGGAACGGAAATACGCTTACGACGAGAAGGGAGAATTGCGCCCCGCCGCCATCACGACCTATTTGGAATCTTCCCGACACCCGCTGGCCGCGATGTTCGGGAAGAAATCCGTGGGGTTGCCCGGCTCCTTTCTGTATGTGAAACCGACAACCGCGCAAGAGGTGATGCGCTACCGGCTGCCCTTCATGGTCGAAGATATTCCCCACCAGCAATGGTACAACTGGGGTTCACCGCCGCCCGGAGCTGAAATCGCTGGACCCGCTGTAACCCTGAACAAATTTGGCAAAGGCCAGGCGATCTATATCGGCGCCCCTATTTTTTGGGCAATGAAAGACCGGCCCTACTGGGTTCGGCAATGGGTTCCCGCTTTGGTGCGGCAGCTTGTGCCCAATCCCGTTGCGGAGTTGTGTTTGGAGCCTTTCTCGGAATACGTGCATGGAACTTTCTTCTATGACCGCAGCGGCCGGTTCGTTCTAGTGCAGGTCCTGAACACCATCGAAATCATCACGCGAGGGGAATTCCGGGAAGCGCCCAAGCTTAGCCTTGCGGTAAATTCCTCGAAGCTGAGACTTACCGAAGCGCGGGTGGTTTGGCCAAAGATCGAGGATTTGCCTCTGACCTCCAGGGAAGGGAAGACGCACATCGCCCTTCCAAGACTCGACCGGTATATGGCCCTCTTACTAAAGCTCGCGTGAGCTGCCCAACGGCTAATACCCAGCCCCGGCAGCATGGGGCGGCGGGAAAAAGGAGATGCGACGATGTCCGACAAGAGAAAGAGCGTCTGGAAGCCAGACCGGCGAACATTTCTGAAGACCGCTGGTGCAAGCGCAGCGGGATCGGCGCTATTGGCTCCCAGACCTCTGACGGGCGCGGAGGGCGACTATCCTGACCTTGCCCGGCTGCGCCTTGCCCACGAGAATGCCGGCCTCATTTCACCGGCCAGAACCTACCGGATGATGGAGTGGGAATTTCACACCCCGCCCCAGGCAAATTTTCAGATCGATATGGAAGGCGCCGTAAAGGCGGCGCGCGATGCCGGCGCGGAAAGCCTGATGTTCTACACTCAAAGCCATTGGGGATACGCCTTGTACCCGAGCGATTCGGCGGTACGCCAGCCTAATTTGGATTTTGACTTGTTTGGAAGGGAAGTGTCGCTCGCGCGGAAATATGGAATTTCCTCAACAGCTTACTATAGCTTGCAATTCAACAACCAATGCGTGCTAACCCACCCCGATTGGGCATGGGTTAATGAGGCAGGAGAGCAGCAGAAGGAGCGATGGTATATCACCTGTCTGGATTCTCCCTATCGCCAGTATGTCTTGAGCATGATGGATGAAATCTTTAGCCGATATGAGGTACAGGAGCTATTCCTCGATATTTTTGGAATCCAGTTCTTTTTGTATCACGGGGGAGGCCGGAGCCCCTTCTGCTTCTGCAAGTATACGGAGGAGTCCTGGAACCAGGAGCATCCGGGTGACCCGTACCGCGAAGGGTTCAAGACCCGCGAGGGCTGGGAACGCCGCTATCGATGGCACCAAAAGCGGACCATGACCGACATGCTCGATGAAATTATTACTGTCGCCCGCAAATACCGGCCCGACGTATTGATTTCTCTCAACGGGGGGCCCGAATCCTTCCCGAACGACATTATGGAAGAAGTGAGTTTCATCTACGCCGAACCCCTCCCTTGCCCTACGGGGATTGCTCTGGGATCGATTCTGATGCGAGGCTGGGGGCGTCCTTACTATCAGGCCGGCGTGTTTACCCAATACGGGTATGTGGACACTTATCCCGGTTCGATTCCCCGGGTGCAGGTTGATGCCTTAATCGTTCAAAACGCGCGAACCTTTTTTGTCGGAAATGCCCCGGTGGTCGGCGGGATCGATGGGCAGGGTTTTTCCAAGCCGTGGTTCGCCGTGGCCAAAGAGACCTGGGAAGACGTCAGGAACGTGGATTGCCTTCTGGGGCCGCGGATCCAGCCGCTGTTGAGCACCGCAATGCTTTACAGCGAATCGACACGCGACGAACTGGATGCGGAAAAACGCCCGGTAGATTTCCGCCACTCCACGCTGGGCGCTCTGGAAACCCTGACTTATGCGGGGCGGCCGGTGGAAGCTCTGGCGGAATTCCGGCTCCAAAAGGAAGTGCTCAAACCGTTTGAGGTTCTGGTGCTGCCGGAAGTGGAGGTGTTGTCCACGGCGCAAGTCGAGGTGATTCGCGATTGGGTTCACGAGGGCGGGACCCTGCTGGCGAGTTACAAATGCGGCTTGTTGGATGAGAATCGGCAACCGCGATCGAACTTTCCCTTATCGGATGTCTTTGGCGTGGACTACGTTTCCGAGGAGCGCCAGTACGCGGATGATGAGCAGGGCAATCGGCGGCCGGAGAATTTTATCTCGACCTATTTGGAGTCCGCCGGACATCCACTGGCCAAGATGCTCAGTGTCAGCACCGTGGGATTGCCCGGAGCCTTCCTTAGACTCCAGAGGACCCAGGCGGAAGAGGTGATGCGTTATCGCCTGCCGTTTATGGTGGAGGACTTGGCTCACCATCAATGGTTCAATTGGGGGCCTCCGCCGCCGGGTTCGCAAACGGCGGGGACGGCGGTGGCGTTCAACAAGTTTGGCAAAGGCCAATCCTTGTATCTTGGTGTTCCGATTTTTCGGGCCATGCAGGCGCGGCCTTTTTGGATTCGGGAATGGATTCCCGCCTTGATCCGGCAACTGGCGCCGAACCCCCTGGCGGAACTTCGGTCCGTACCGTTCTCGGAATACCTGCACGGAACGTTTTTATATGATCCCAGCAAGCGCTTCATCCTGGTGCAAATACTAAACGCCATCGAGCTCGCCACCCGAGGTGAGCTTCGCCCCGCGCCCCGCGTGGAGATTCGCGTGGACTCACGCCGTCTGAAAGTGGCAGGGGCCAGAGCGGTGTGGCCCGCGCAGAAGGGCTTGCAGGTGTTGATGGAGAAGGGAAAGACCCTTGTGGTCCTGGAGAATCCCCCGCGCTACACAGCGCTCTATTTGCGGTTGCTGTCATGAGGACACCACCAAAGCCAAGGTTTCTTATCGCCCCTCCTCCCGGGGAAAGGGTTGTGAGTTCAAGAATACGAGTGTGACCAACGGTAATGGCGAAAGCCGATTGGGCGGCTTGCTGGGCCGCACTCCACGGAGCGCATGAAAACTCTTACTTGGCAATTCTACCTGTTTGCTGCCCTCTCCCTTTCCATCGGCTGGGGAATTCGCGGACAGTTTGGGTTTGAATACGGAGCCGGCATGGCAGGCTCTCTGGGATGCCTGGCCATCGCCGTTCTTTCCGGGCGCGAGGACTGGCGCCGGCGCGCCGCGTATTTCGCTATGTTTGGCGGAATCGGTTGGGCGTTTGGCGGCAGCATGTCATACATGGTGGTGGTGGGTTATACACACTCGTCCGACACCGCCACCGCGCTGTATGGTTTCGCCGGCATGTTCGTCCTTGGCTTTTTGTGGGCGGCCCCCGGAGGAGCCGGATGCGCGCTGCCCGCTTACCTGAGCCGGGAGCAGTTGACGGAATTTTTCCCTCCCATTTCGGTGATTATTATCGGTTGGCTCATACGCGATATGCTCTCTGACCTCTCTCCCCACCTGCGATCGGCGGGCGCTGGCGTTCTCATTCCCGCGATTGCCCTTCTCATCCTGGCCGGCATTCGCCGTCGCCTCGACATTGGGACGCGCTTGGGGCTTTACATCTGCGGGGGCTGGTGGGCGGGAATGATTTTGCTTGTGCACGTGTGCGGGTTGCACTTGAGCCCCCCGCGCCCCGATGGTTGGGCCGGGTGCGTGGGGCTGGTGGGGGGGATTCTGATTTTCTGCGCAAGGAATGGCCTGGGCGGGGTCGCCTTTGCCACCGTGTGCACGGGCATGCTCGGTGGCTGTGGATTCGCGCTGGCCGCGGCCATCAAGCAATTGGGTATTTACTCGGGATGGGCCACCAACTGGCACAGCGTCATGGAGCAGACCGACGGGCTATTTTTCGGCTTCGCCCTGGCAGTGGCGATGGGATTGATCCTGCGCCGCGCGCGGCGGGTAAGCGACGATCCGCCCCTTCGTCGCTGGACCGACGCTTATGCGGTGATGTTTGTGCTGTGGCTCTTCACCTACCTCAATTTTCGCAAGAGCCCCGCAGAATGGGTCGCAGAGATCCCTTCTCTTCATCCCCGGCTTTATGGAATCGCCGTGGAGGGTGGATTCGTTCCTTCGCAAGGCTTTCTGGGATGGTTCGACTTTGCCTATCTCGCGCTGGGCATCGCCATGGTATGGCTGTTATATCTGCATCTGCGGCGAGGATTGCCAATGGTCCCTGCCACTTGGCTTGGCAAGGCGCAACTGCTCTATCTGGTCTATCTCTGGGCGCAAATCATGATCAATTTTGCCAACACGCTGCCGCGATTCGGTGACCAACGTCTTGTGACAGAGTGGTTCATGACTATTAACGCAGTCTTCTGCACGGTTCTGATGGCAGTGGGGAGCATTGCCCAACCCCACCGAGCCGTCGAAGGCGAGGTTGTGGACGGCTCTTACCTTCCATGGATTCGCAAGACTGTGGCGTTCGGGCTTTTGAGTGCGGTCGTGATCATCTTCGCTTCCTGGGGTCAGAAACTCGCTCTCTACGGCACTTCGCACGTGCCCTATGCCGGTGTGCATATTCGCTTCGGACCGAACAACACGAATGACCAACGCTAGGCGGCCCCTGCCGCAGACGGAGTTGCGCGATGACCAGCTACAAGAACCTTGTCGGCAGGAGATCCTTCCTGGCGGCGGTAGGTACCGCGGGCACAGCCGCTGTGATGGGCGCGGATATCTTTGAGGTCCGGCGGTTCGGCGTACTCGGCGGGCGTGAGGTGCTTGAAACCGCGCACTTCCAGGCTACTTTGGACGCCTGCTCCCAGGCAGGAGGCGGCACCGTCTATGTGCCGCCAGGTGAATTTCTGTGCGGCGGGTTGCTCCTCCCCAGCCGCGTGAGTCTCTACCTTGAAGCCGGCGCGACGATTTACGCGAGCACCCGGACGGAAGACTATCCGGAACATGCGCGCCAACTCATTACGGCGCGGGGGGCTGAGTACATTTCCATCCTCGGTCCGGGAACACTGCACGGGCAGGGGACCAAGGACCTGGGCCGGCGGCCCGGGTTCGCCGATGAGCCGCGCCCTAAGTTTCGCACGCGGGTCATGCTGCTGGAGGACTGCCGCCATGTTATCCTTCGCGACTTCACCATCCTTTACAGCGATAGCTGGGCGTGCCACCTCCGGACGTGTGAAAAGGTGGTTGTGGACGGAGTCACCATTCTCAACAACTACTTCCGCACCAATAGCGACGGCATCGATCCCGACTCCTGCCGCGATGTGCGCATTGCCAACTGCCATATTACCGCCGGCGATGATTGCATTTGCTTGAAAACGCACGGCGGCATCCCTTGCGAAGACATTGTGGTGACCAACTGCACAACGGAAAGCGTCGCCACGGCGATAAAGCTGGGTACGGGCTCGGATGGCGACTATCGGAATATCACGATTTCCAACTGCACGGTCAGGAACTCGACAGTGGGTGTGGGTTTCTTCGTTAAGGACGGCGGTACGATCGAATCCGTTGTCGTTTCTAACCTGGCTATTGAAAATCTGCGCGATCCCAGCCAGGTGAACCCCGAGCGTCTGCGCAACATGAGCTATCCCCTCTTCATGGATGTCGAAAAGCGTCATGACGATTCGCGAATAGGTGCCATCCGCAACGTGACCTTCAGTAACATCCAGATTCGCAGCAATAACGGCATCTTGATGCAAGGAATGCGCGAAAGCGTCCTGGAGAATCTGGTGCTTCATAACATCTCGCTGCGCGTCACCCAGCCGTTTGATTACAGCAACCGGGCCAAGCACGCGGGCGGCGACATCAATCCCCACGATGACCGCATCACGCTCTATGCGCGCCAACCGTCGTACTGCACCCTGGCGAACCTGCGAAACGTCGTCGTGGACAATCTGCAAGTCGAGGCCGCCCCGGGCGTTCTGGAAGCCCATCCGCGAACCGCGCTCAGTGTCTTCAATGCGCAAGACGCGCTGCTCAAGTCCATTGCCCGAACCGGGGACGGCGATTATGGTCCGGTGGTGGAGTTGCACGATGTTCGCCCGAGCCTGATTACCGGCTGTCTGGCCGGGCCTGGGACGGGAACTTTCCTGCGGACGTATGGCATGACGGAAGAGGATTTCGCACTGGAGGGGAACAATCTGCGGTTCGCCAAAAGAGCATGCGAGCAGCGCGCCTCGGATTGAACTACGCCTCGGATTGCGCAGAGCGCAGCTCTGCGACCTTGCCGAGCCATCATGATCGCAGAGCTGCGCTCTGCGCAATCCGCTTCTTCACTCCTAGAAAGGCTCGCCCCAATTGAGGAAATGATGGAGAAAGGCGAAGGTTCCGACCGCATGAATGGTGTGAGGCCCATTGAAAAACTCGATGCGCGTCCGGTCGGACAATCCCAGCAGGTCGTAATGGCGCCGGACCTTGGCGTACTCATAAGCCACCCAGGAATCGACGGAAACCCCATCATCGTGCCCGCGCTCCACCATGAAAGGACGGGGCGCCATGAGATTGGCCAATTCGCTGTAGTTAAACGTATTGCCGAGGTTAAACTCAAGCATGTCATATTCGGGACCAAACACGTAACTAAATGAGGAATCGTTGCGGCTGACTTTCCAGATCCACTCATTGAAGTCGCCGGAGCAGATGGAGAGCGCATACCGGTCGAGCAGCGGCGGCACGCGGACCGCGGTTTTTCCCCCGTAGGAAAGGCCGTAAAAGCCGATTCGGGCGGGATCCACATAGGGCAGGGAACAGAGCCAATCGAGCGTCCGTTCGTGCTGGCTGAGGATAAAGGAGAAAAGCGAGAGCTTGAGCGGGTGGGCGAGGCGCAAAAGTTTTCGGAACTTGTCGCCCCCCAGGTAAGGGTTTTGGGGGCAGTAGACCACGAAGCCGTGGTCGGCAAGGTCAGCCGCGAAGCGATGGTAGTACTGCTCGCCCACGGCATCGGGTTTGATCAAGTCCTGTGGCCGGCCTTCCAGACCATGTTGGCACACCACCACCGGCCGGCGTTCCCCAGGTTTCATGGTCTTGGGAAGGAGGAGAATGCCATAAGCGAATACGTCGGGCCAAAGGGGCAGCAGAACCTCATAGCCGATCCAATTCGCTTCGTCATAAATTTTGCGGGTCTGTGCCGGCAGCGTTTGGGAAGGCGGTGGCAGTTTTCCAAGAATTTCTTCCCAGAAATAACGTCGATAGAAGGCTGTTGATTCCTGCCACTTCTCGACGGAGGAGGCGTCAGCTTGCGCCCAAAACTTCTTTCGGACGGCCTCACATTCCATCACCGCCCGCTGCGTGAAGTCCGCAAGTTGCTTGAACTGGCGATGGTGACGGACGGCGGGGTCAAAGCCCGCACGCATATCATGCGGCGCGGGCCCGAGTTGTTTCAAGGCGCCAGGCGCGCCAATGCTGCGCAGAAACACACGGAGCGCGGCTTCCGATCCTGGTTCCCCCTGCCCGTCACCGCTTAAGACCAGGGCCAGACGTCCGCTTGCGCCGAGGCTCTCAAAGAACGGCTGGGCGCGCTTCACTTCCCTCTGCACGTCGGCGACTGGCGGGCTCACGAGCTGCCCCGATGCTGCGGAAGCCGAGCGTCCCTCGGTGGCCGGCGGCGGCCCGGAAATCTCCACCCCCCGCGAAGCTTCCACCACCAGAGTGCGCGGGGCAATGAGGGCGGCCAGTTCTGAGTCCCCAAATTCCTGGAGGAGCGACCAAACATTGCGATAAATCGGCTCTTGCCACATGCCTTCGCGGGCTTGAAAATATCCACTCACGCAAGCGGTTTGAATGCGCGTGTCAGCGGCGGCGCTGTAGAGCGCCAGCAAACCTCCTTCACCGTAGCCCATCACCGCCACGGGGCGAGAAGGCTTGCACTGGGAAAGCCAGTCCACCGCCGCCAAGACTCTCTGCACCTCAAAGCCGATGATGTGCCGGCCAATTTCATACGCCATGCGGTAGATGAATTCGCGATGCGTCAAGTTGGTGGACTTGCCCAGCAGTGGATTGCCGGACCATTCATCGCCGCGATTGATCAGGGTGGGCACCATGACCTCACAACCGTTTTCCGCCAGCCGTCGAGCAAATTGGGCTTCGGCAGGGACTCCCGGAGCGAGGCCCACCAGCATCTCCGGGGTCCAATCCGCGTCGGGCAGAGCCACCACTCGCGCCCGTGGGACGCCGACGGGCTCCAGCAGGAGACCCTCGGCGTCAACGCCCTCCAGCACCGGCCACCTGACGCTTGCGACCTTAAAGCCCTCGCCCGTGGCGACGACGGAGGAGCTACCGAGCGTGATTTCGAGATGGGGGGCTGAGTAAGGAACGCGATTGTCGATCAATCCAATGATTTGGCGAAATCGTTCCCGATTCGGCTCAACGGACGCTTCATAGGCGGCTTGCGAAGAGTAATCGCGCTTCCACCTTGAGGCCCGCGATTCCGCGGAAGCGTTGGTTTGCTGAAGCAAATAGCGATGCAGGCCTTCCACCATCTGTGCGGCGAGATCATCTCGCGCCGTCAAGGGTTCCGTCCCCGGCAGCGGCGTGAGGGAAGGCGGCGGCGCGGTGACTCCTTGTGGTTCTGCTCCTCCGGTCGCCGCCGGGAGGTTCGCGAGCCCGCCGGCGAGCGCCGATTTCCCCAAGAGTTCGAACATCTCGCGCCTTGTCATGTTGCCCTCGATGGCCAATTCAGAATGTTGCCACGAACCTGTTGGCAACGGGGAGTTCCCCGACGTGGGAGTATCGGAGGTGAAAGGCTACTAGAAGGAGTTTCACCCGTCAACAAATACCGAGCCTGGGTGCGAAATTCGGAGCCGATAATGCCGATTGAAGAAAAAATTGAGCTCTGTTGGACGCGACTCAAAGTATACTTTCCATGGGCTAAGAGCCAAAAAGTTAATTAGGTGCTAACCATGCACGCTTTTCGCCAATGCTGGTCCCTCACCCTGATCCCGCTGGTTTTCGGGCTCATTGCCTCGGTCGGCGCCGCACCCACACCCAAGGGATTTACCGGACGGATTATTTTTGAGCATGCCCCGGATGACAACGCTCCAGGGCCCCCCTGGATATCTACTCGGTGAATGCGGATGGAACCGAGCTTCGAGCGCTCACCACCGATGGCCACAGCCATAGTCCGAGCTGGTCCTCCGATGGCCGGCATGTCCTCTACCTACACGACACCTTTTGGCCAAGCAGCTTGCCCAAGCGGGATGTTCGAATTGGTGACGAGCAGTGGCTGTCCCCTCTTTTCACTGAGCTGTATGTAATGGACAGCGACGGTGGAGATGCGCATTTGCTTCGACAGTTCGGCGGCCCGGTCGGACAGGCGGCGTGGTCGCCTGACGGGAAGACCCTGGCAGTAAGCTGTCGGTACACCAAAGCGGGACTGTGCACGGCCAACGGGCCATTCGTCGGGTTTTTCCTGATTCCAATGTTCGGGCAGGGTGAGGTTGGTCCGGTCGCCATACCTGTCACGAATGCTACCTGGAGCCCCGATGGCGGGAAGCTAGCGTTCTCTGTGTACGTCTTCGGGGCGGGCTTCGCGATTGGCGTGGGCGACGCCGACGGTTCACACCGAATTCAACTCACTGATCCGCATCACCTCCGCAATGCGCTCTCTCCAGCTTGGTCGCCGGACGGGAGGCAGATTGCATTCGGGGCCGACGCCGGTTCGAACAATCGGCAACAGATCTTCGTCATGCGCGCGGACGGCTCGGACATCCGTCAACTGACGACGGATCCCAACTGGGAATGTGGGCAACCCACTTGGTCGCCCGACGGAACGGAGATTGCATTTTCCTGCCGTCCTAAGGCGGCGGATTGCCCGGCCGGTGGCGGAGGGGGGGTAGTAAGAAACGGCATATGGGCGTGCGTCCGCCGAATCTTCGTCATGTCCCTGGTTGACCCGGACGCCAAACCGATTCAGATCACCCAGCACGACGGGGCAAACCCCGTCTTCGCCCCTGTTCCGTAATTGCTGTCCGCTGCCTGGCGCAGAGTTGGCTTTTTGGGGCGGCGATGATCGCGACCGTGGCCAGCTTCGCATTCGGCCCTTTCCGGCCGAGCGACATTTTGTAGGCTCTTGTGCTCGCTTTTTCTCTTGACACGGCTATCGTTCTAGCATACAATGGAGGAGTGATAGAATGGAGGTGGTGCCGTGTCGCTGCGCAGGTCTCCCACCTTGACTCCTGCTCTGGTAGCCTCGAATCGCCGCAATGCCAAGAAATCCACGGGACCCCGGACAGCGCGGGGCAAGGCCTGGTCGCGGCTGAACCGTTTCCGGCACGGAATGCGTTCGAATTTCTTTAAGGCGCTGCACGATGCACCCTTTGGCGAGGTGGGGATGACGGCGGACACCCTCCTTTCGTCCCAACCGGTGGTTCACCCGCTGTTCATGCAGATGGCGGAGGTGGCTGTCCAAGCGGACATCGAAATCTGCAAGGAGCTGTGGGCGCGTTCACAGAGGAAGTGAAAAAAAGAGTGCATAGACCCACGTTTGAAGCCGGAATGTTATTGAAAACAAAGGATGACGGAAATTACGGTGCTGGTGAGTCCCAGAATACTACTGAAAATACAAGGCTTACACGCATCACGCGCAAGAAATTTATCTATACCCTTGAAAATGTGGGAGATAGTCATGCGCACTGCCATCCGACGGGAGGGAATTTCGTGGACGCCAGAATATTATAGAAAATTCAGCACTTATAGGGATTATGGACCTCAGTGCCCTCGTGGTCTTCGGCACCCGCGTGTTTGACGCAACATTGCCCCCCAGCCACGAGGGGATTGACCCCAAAGCTTGGCGGTGACATTCTGGGAGCGTTTTTCAGTAGATGATCGGGAGAGATCAAGCCCATGGAAAAAATCAGCCGGCGCCAACTCTTGCAGCGGGCGAGTGCGGGCGCGGCGCTCGTGACGCTTGGAACAAATACCGGCCACAGTTTGGCTTTACCCCCACGTGAAGGTTCATCGCCCTTAAAGCCTTCTTTCGAATGGATTCGATCGGTCCGGCTGATGATTGCCGAGGGGTACGCTCCACCCTTTTATCCCTCGCTGGATTATGATCCGGAGAAGGCTCTTGACCTTGCTCGGCGGGTCAAGTGCAATGCGATCCGTTTTCCTACTTATTCCTACGTGGCATATTTCCCTACCCAAACGAAATTGCCGCACCACCCGGAACTGGGAGACCGCGATCCTTTTCGCCGAACGGTTGACTTGTTTCATGCCGCGGGACTGAAAGTGGTGGCTTACAACCCGCTCAATCACCCTTTCATGGATGTGCGTTCGGACAATCCCCTATACCGGGACTGGATGCGATACGACGCCGACGGCCACCCCTACGTGACGCGACACATGGGTTGGACCACGTTTAATGAAGGATGCTTGAACAGTCCCTTGCGGGAGGAGATTCAAAAAAGGGTGCGGGAAGTCGTCACCAACTATGCCGTAGACTTGATGTACTTCGATGGCCCTTACCAGGGCATGGACCAACGTCTGCACTATTGCCACTGCCAATATTGCCGAACGGCGTATCTAAAAGCACGGGGAAAGAGCATTCCTTTGCAGAACGCCGACACGACCTGGGAGGACGATTTTGAATATCAGCAATGGCTGACGCAAGACGTGGTTGAGAATTTCTTCCTGGAAATCTGCGAGATGGTCAGGCAGGTGCGCGAGGTTCCCATTGTGTACAACGATACCGGCCTGCTGGGCCTTGACTGGCGGTCGCGCGCGTTCCGTTACGTGGACGGCTTCATGTTTGAGGCGGCTGACACGCCCGAGCAGAAGCTCTTCAACCTGCGCATTGGTCAATCCACCGGCAAAGTGATCTGGACTTATATCAGCTCGCATACGGAATACAACCGCGAGCACCTGAAGGACAAGACGGTTCGCGGTTGGTACAGCGCGCCTGTGGAAGGGGAGCGGTTGCAACTGGATGCAGCGGTGGCGACCGCTGCCAGCGCCGGCTATTGTTATTGGGTGCTGAATCGCCTTTTTTACGAGCCCAAGGAAGTTCAGGAGGGCCCCTGGGTGAACGGGCTGAAAAGCGTTTTGGAATTCGCCGGTAAGCACGAAGCTTTGCTGCAATCCGTCTCTCCCCAACCGCAGGCAGGCATCCTGACGGGGACGCAGACCATTCAATGGTACAAAGGGGAGAAGTTTGTTCCCGAAAATTATCGCAACTATTTTTATGGGGCTTATCAGCTTCTGAAGGACTTGAGTTACGACGCCGAGCCGTTTTTGGATTTCGAAATGACGGCCGAGCGTTTGGCAAAATATCTCTTCATCTATGTTCCCAATGCTCCATGCCTCAGCGATGCCCAGTGCTCGATGCTGACAGAGTACGTTGAGGACGGTGGGACGCTCTTGGCGACGCACCTGACATCCGTGGCCGACGAGTTGGGCCGACTGCGCAAGAACTACGGGCTCGCGGATCTCTTTGGCGCCACGCTGAATTCCGCGGAGCCCGTGGAGATCCCGGATCTCTACTTACGCACTCTCCCTTCCCGCCATTTGATTCCCCAGGATCCGCAAGTGATGATGTTCCAGGCTGCCCCCGAGGCGGAGGTTATGGCTGAGACGTACGATCGTGGCCATCGCCGCACGCTGGGCCCGGCGATCATCACGCAACGGCATGGGAAGGGCCGAGTGATCTATGTTGGATCGGGGCTGGAAGCCGTTTACGAAGAAACCCTGAACGAGTCTTTGCGAGAGTGTTTCCAATCGCTGCTCGATCCGATCCTGGGGATGACGCGAACCTACGCGGTCGAGTACCGTCCGGGCCTGTCCTGCCAATTCGCCTCCTCGCGTGACACCTTGCTCCTACATTTATTCGCTAACACCGGCAACATCTGGAAAAAGCTCCTGGTGCAGGAGTCGTTCCTCCCGATCGAGAATGTGCGGGTTAGCCTGCGGCTGCCTCCGGGGCGGACCGCGAAATCGGCGGCGCTCCTCTGGAGCGGGGTTGCGCCCTCCTGGAATGTCAGGAATGGTTGGGTGGAATTGAGCATTCCCGAAATGCACCCTTATGAAGTTGTCTATGTGGACATTCAATCATGAAGCGTTCTCACCCCTCCTTGCGCTGGTTGATGGTCGCGCTCGCGTTCTCGGCGACGGCGCTCAACTATTTGGATCGTCAAACGCTTTCGGTGACGGCGCCGGTGCTCATCGATCATTTCCGGATGGATCACCAGTCTTACTCGCGCGTGGTCTTTGCTTTCATGCTGGCTTACACCATTGGCAACGGAATCTCCGGCCCGCTTCTCGACAGGTTGGGAACTCGCCTGGGCTTTGCCTTGACGATGGCATGGTGGTCCGCAGCGGGCATGCTCAATGGACTGGCGCGCGGGCCGTGGTCGCTGGGGGTGTTTCAATTCTTGCTGGGGTCGGGCGAAGCCGGCAACTGGCCAGCCAGCGTCAAGGTGGTGGCGGAATGGTTCCCCACGGAAGAGCGCGCCCTTGCCTCGGGAATTTTCAACAGCGGTTCCGCCGCCGGGGCCATCCTGGCGCCGCCGGTGGTTGTATGGCTCCTCCTCCACTATGGCTGGCGGCAGGCATTTGTGGGCGTGGGATTGCTCGGATACATCTGGATCGCCATCTGGTGCTGGCTCTACTACACACCGGAAGGGGTGAGAAGCGAAGTGAAGCCGCCCAAGGTTCCTCTTTCAAAACTTTTGCGGACCAGGTTCGTCTGGAGCTTTACTCTTTCCAAAGTGCTGCTCGATCCCGTGTGGTACTTCTACATTTTCTGGTTTCCGGAATATCTCAAGAGCGCGCGTCATTTCAGCATGGCGTCGATCGGGAAGTACGCTTGGATTCCTTTCTGTGTGGGCGGCCTCGGGAATATCTTGGGGGGCGGGGTTTCCGGTTGGATGCTGCGCCGCGGCATGTCGTTGACCGTTGCTCGCAAGGGTGGAGTAACCCTCTTCGCCGTCCTCATGACCAGCGCCATTCCGGCGGTTCTGGTGGCAGACGTTCGTGTTTCCATTGCTTGGGTTTCTCTCGCCATGCTGGGGTATACGGGTTGTTGTTCTATCATGCTGGCCTTTCCGGCCGATGTCTTTCCCAAGAACCTGGTGGGCTCGATATGGGGCATTGCCAGCATGGGAGCGGGTTTGGGAGGCATGACCTTCGCGCTCCTGACGGGTTGGGTGCTCGACCACTTTTCTTACGTACCGGTCTTCGTGGGGTTCGGCCTCCTGCCGCTGGTGTCTGCGGGCCTGCTCTGGGCGCTGCTCGGGCCCATCTCCACGCAATCCTCGGGCCTTGATGTTGGCGAGGCTTCTTGACGCGGCTGGTCAGAGGTTCTCACCTTAGGGGGTCGCTGCAGGATTTCAGGGACTTTACACGCCGGGCACGTAACCCTGCCCGAAGCGGTTTGCTGACTCGTGGCGAAAATCCGAAATCAGCGACATCAACGACGTCGTGCCGCCATCGATCACAATGGTCTGGCCCACAATATAACTGGACTCATCACCACACAGAAAGGCCGCCAATTTTGCCACGTCAACCGGCTGTCCCGCGCGGGCGGCGGGAATCCTCTCACGAGTTGTTTCTCGGGCGATTTCCTCAGTGAAGCCCGGCACGGCCTTGAAATAGTTCTCTACCGTAATCCATCCTGGCGCAATGGCGTTGACGCGAATGCCCTTGTAAGCAAGTTCCACTGCCAGCGTTCGTGTGTAAGCGATGATCGCGCCCTTGGTACCGGCGTAGAGAGAATGCTCCGGCGCTCCTTGCAGACCGTGAATCGACGTGAGATTGCAGATGGCGCCACCGCCCGTCCGGAGCATGGCCTCGACGACCCGCTGAGTCAGGAAGAATTGGGCTCGGAAGTTCACATGGAAAACCCGGTCGAACTGTTCCCGCGTCACCTTGAGGAAAGGTTTGTTGAGAGTGATTCCCGCGTTGTTCACCAGGCAATCAATTCCCCCCAGGAATTCGAGGGCTTTATCCGCCATCGAGCACACTTCGTCAAGGCAGTCGAAATCGGCCTGCAACGCCACGGCGCGCCGGCCGAGAGCCTGGATTTCTTTCGCGGCGGTCACAGCGCCCTGGTCCACGGCATAATGCAAGACCACATCGGCGCCTTGCCGGGCGAATTCCAGGGCCACCTCCCGGCCGATTCCCGTGCCTGCTCCCGTTACGAGAGCCCTCTTGCCCGTCAAGCGATCCGCGCTGCTCATAATTTAACAACCTCCGATGGTAGCCGATTTCTTGACATCCTCGCTCCGGGATGCGAGACTGCCGAAGTATCCCGATGTAGATATGATATGTTGGCCGGTGGAAGTTCGGCGGTCCCGGACCCACTCGATACGCGGCAAAATCGTACGGAATTGAAATGACCTCATCTAAATCCCCCAAAGGGGCCAGCGCCTCCCGAATCTCCGTGAGCCAGCAGGTAGAAAACCATATCCGGCAGGCGGTTTACAAAGGCTTTTTGCACCCTCGCGAAAGAATCATCGAGGATGACGTCGCGCGCGGGTTGGGCGTAAGCCGTGGCTCCGTCCGGGAGGCGTTGCTGCGGCTGGAGCGTGACGGCTTGGTGGTCACCACGCCCCGGCATGGAACTTACATTCGCGACATCGCTCCCCACGAGTTCAGCGCCATTTTCAGCATGCGTGGCAAGCTGGAAGGCTTATGCGTTCGGTATATGCGTGAGGCCCTCAAACCGGAAACAAAAGCCGCCCTGGACAAAGCTCTGAACAAAATGAAATCAGCCGCTGCCACTCATGACGACGAAAAGTTTTTTTACGCCGACATGGAACTGCACCAGGCTGTGTGGAGAGCCTCCGGCCAGCCTCAACTCTTGCGCACCCTGAACCTGGTGATGACTCCCTTTATCTTTATGATTGCCCGCAACTACTCGAACGCCCTATCGATCGCCAAGCGCTACGAAAACCACCAGGCTTACGTTGACCTGATCCTCAAGTCGCCGCAAGGCCGCGTCGAGCGCGAGGTCGAACGTTACTTCGACCAATTGTGCAAGCAATCCTTTCCCCACCTCTTGTCGTCCCTGGGCAATTCCGAGGATAGGTCTTTGCTTCGCTCCAGCCTCTCGGGTCAATACTTTCGCTGATCTCAATGTCCTGGTTGCACGCTTTCGTAGAAGCGGCGGACATCCTCTTCCACGATCCGCACCCCGCGCGCGGGTTTTACTGCATTAATATCAACGCCGAGTTCCTTCGCCAGGCGGCGAGCCCGCGGACTCGCAGGGATTTCCTCTGGCGACAACCTCTGTGCAGGCATGCCGCCTCCGCCGGGACCCGCAGGAGGAATGTCTGTTTCTCCGGGGGGCTTGGCGACGGCCGCTTCCTTTTCGCCTGCCTCAATCCTGCGTTCGGTCGCGCCGCCCGAAACCTCCATGGTGACCTCACCAGGCCGGTCTCCCAGCAGCGCGATAACCGTTCCCACTCGTACTTTTTCTCCCAGCCGGACCTGGAGGGAGTTCAGGTAACCGGAGTCCGCGGACTCCACTTCCATCTCCGTTTTGTCGGTCTCGACCGTAAACAAAACCTCACCTTTTGTTACCTGGTCGCCTACCTGCTTTTTCCAGGACACAACTGATCCCTCTTCCATTGTGAGACCGAGTTGAGGCATAACCACTTCGTAAGTCATGGTCGCGGGCCTAAGCTTCCCTTTAATTCTCCATGAGGTTGCGCACTTCCTTCACCACGCGCTCCACCGAGGGAATCACCTGGCTATCCAGTGGTGGACTGAACGGACTGGGGACAGGCAGCGAGCAAATCCGCAGGGGCGGGCTGTCCAGCGCATCGAAACATGCTTCGCAGGCCAGCGCCACAACCTCACCCGCGAACCCACACATGGCCGGGGCCTCGTCGATCACCGCCAGCCGCCCAGTTTTTTGGATGGAAGCGGCGATTCGCTCGCGGTCCAGAGGCACAATCGTCCGCGGGTCGACGACCTCCGCTGAAATCCCTTCCTTCGCCAGAACCTCCGCAGCCTCTAAGGCGGTGCTGACCATTTTGGAAATTGCGACCAGCGTGATGTCCCGTCCCTCGCGATGGATTCGGGCTTCGCCCAGTGGAATCAAGTACTCCCCGTCAGGAATCATACCTTTGGAATTATAGAGCGCCTTATGCTCGATGAATATAACGGGGCAGTTCTCGCGCAGGGAGCTTTTGAGGAGCCCTTTCACGTCGTAGGGAGTGGCCGGCGTCACCACCTTCAGGCCCGGGGTGCTGGCGAACCAGCCATAAAAGCAATGCGAGTGGTGGGGGCCGGCATTCCGGACAGCGCCCATCGCGCTCCGGACCAGAACCGGGGCGTGAATTTTGCCATTCGAGGAGTAGCAGATGTTCGCGGCTTGCTGAATGATCTGGGTCATGGCCTCGAGCGTGAAGTCCAGGAAAACTTCGTCGACGATGGCGCGGCTGCCCGCCATGGCCGCCCCGATGGCCACTCCCGTGGCGCCCAATTCACAAATGCCGGTGTCGCGAAGCCGCTCTTCCCCGAATTCCTGGCATAGGCCGCGAGTCTGGCGGAAGTTTCCCCCTCGCGGTCCGATACCCTGGCCGATGTAGACAATGGTGGAGTCACGCCGCATTTCTTCCCGCAATGCTTCCACTCCGGCGTCAACGTAGCTAATCTCGCGTAATTGTTCGGGCACGAGGGGGTCCTCCTTATGGGCCGCTTAGGAAAATATATGGTCCAAGACCGTGGAGGGCTCGGGCTCCGGGCTTTCCCGGGCGAATTGGACTGCCGCCTCAATCCATTGCTGGACCTCGCGCTCGATCTGCTCCACCGATTGCAGCGAGGCTCCCTCATTGGTCAGAAGTTTTTCGCGCAACGTCCGGATGGGGCATCGGCTCTTCCACTCCTCCACTTCTTCGCGCGTCCGATAAGCCGTGCCGGGATCGCCTTCGTGGTGTCCAACGAAACGATAGGTTTTGGCTTCGATCAGCGTGGGGCCTCCGCCGGACCGGGCCCGCTCGATTGCCGCGCCGGCAGTGGCGTGAATGGCCAATACATCGCTGCCATCCACCTCCACGCCGGGGAGCTTGTAGGCGGCCGCGCGGCTCTGCACACTGGTATTCTTTGTCGCGCGCCGGAAAGCCATTTCCGTTGCGTAGAGATTGTTCTCGCAGACGTACACGATGGGCAGATTCCACACGGCGCCGAAGTTGAGTCCTTCGTGAAATGATCCACTATTCACGGCTCCGTCGCCAAAAAACGCCACCACCACTTGTCCGGTGTGGCGCAGTTGTGCGCTGAGAGCGGAGCCGGTCGCCAGGGGGATTCCTGCCCCCACAATTCCGTTTGTCCCCATGAAGCCGTACTCGGGAGCATACATATGCATGCTTCCTCCGCGCCCACCGGACGAGCTCGTGCTTTTTCCCCAGAGCTCGGCGAGCACCTCGCGTCCGGGCACGCCCTTTGCCAAGGCATGGCCATGCCCGCGGTGCGTGCTGTAAATCAGGTCAGTGGGTTGAAGGTTGGAGCACACTCCAACTGCCACCGCCTCTTCCCCAACATAGAGGTGCACGAATCCCGGCAGCAGGCCGCGGCGGTATAGCTCTTGCACTTTCAGCTCGAATTCACGGAGCTGAAGCATCTCTCGATAAAGCGTAAGGAGCAGTTTCAAGTCTGTTTGTTCGGCAATGCTTTTCTCCATGAAATCCTCCGCCGCTCCGGGATCTTCGGGAGCAGGGATCGAACGGGTTTCTGAACTTGCGGCGGGCGGCGAAAACATCTCACCCGCCGTTTCTCCGGCCCGGGCCGCACTGCTTCAGAGGTTCGCTTGCATCGGCAAGAAGAATCAAGCGTTGGTCGAGCCCTGCTTCAATATTGACTGCGCTTCGCCCCACGAATAAATCAAAGCTTTTCAGGGATGGATGTTCCGTCACTTCCCGGCGCGCGCTGGCGCAATTCCAGTAGAAAACCGATCAGCGCTTGGGTATCCAGAAGCGCCCAGCGAGTGCCGGGCCGTAACCCCGTCCCGGCTTGAAGAATCTCTACCTTATGGGGGGAGAGATTCCGCACCACCTGATCCATATCTTCCACTTCGAAGAGGACGTGGTGAATGCCGCCGCCGCGTTCCTCCAGAAACTGACGATAGGCGTTGCGCTCCCCCTCCAGGGGTTGGATAAGCTCCAGTTCCAGCGCGCCAAGCTGAACAAAAGCCTGCCGAATCTTAATGTGCTCTTCCTTGCCGCGAAAAAAGTATTTGGAATCCGGGCGATTCGGCCACTCAATGAAACGGAATGGTCCAATTCCGAAAAGGGAAGTCAGCAGTTGGGTCACTTGGTCCAGATCAGCGACGACCACGCCGATTTGGACGGCATGCTTCATTGCAACCCCAGCGACGGGGGTTCCTTCCGCGACCATATTTCATCCTCGTGTTCAGATGATTCATCCGGCGCGAACTTCTAGCGGGCCAGAAACCCACCATCCACCGGCAGAACGATTCCTGTAACCATCGCAGACGCCTGGGAGGCCAGGAATAAGGCCGGCCCGACGATTTCATGAGGCTCGCCCACGCGCCCGAGCGGGATATTGGAAGTCCACGTTTGCATCAGTTTTTCCGGATCAAACTGCTTGTCGGCCATTACTTCCAGAAGCCCGGGAGTTCGAAACTGGCAAGGGGCGATGGCGTTGACGCGGATTCCGTAACTGGCCCATTCGATCGCCAGTTGCTTGGTCAAGGAGTTGACGCCGCCCTTGCTGGCACAGTAAGCGTTGTTGCCTCGGCCCATTCCCACAACCCCGGCGATGGAGGAGAAATTAATGATGGCGCCTCGGCGCCTCGGAACCATGACTCCTCCGGCCGCGGCGCAACACAAAAAGGTCCCACGCAGATTGACATCCAGAACCCTGTCCCAGCTCTCCACCGACAATTCCAAAGCCGGGGTGTGCTGGGAGATACCGGCGGAGTTTACGAGGATGTCGATCGTCCCGAGTTCGCGCACCGTGGCATCCGCCATCGCCTTGATTTCATCCGGCTTGCTGACATCCACGCGGATGGCTACGGACCGCCGGCCGTGCGCGGCCACCTTCCCAGCAGTTCGTTGGGCGGCCTCCAGGTTCAAGTCCGCGGCGGCAATGTCGCATCCCTGTTCGGCAAAGCCCAACGCGATGGCTTCGCCGAATCCGGCTCCCGCCCCCGTAATCAGCGCGACATGGCC
Organism: Terriglobia bacterium; assembly: GCA_049522495.1. Taxonomy (GTDB): domain Bacteria; phylum Acidobacteriota; class Terriglobia; order UBA7540; family UBA7540; genus Bog-366. Next base: position 13,313 of record JBEKNU010000030.1, on the reverse strand, counting down.
ACTCAGGTCGAAGAGCTTCGTAAAGTCCACGCCTGCTTTCTCCATAGGCATACCTTCGCGATCCGAATTTCCGCCGTCGTCACACCCCTAGCGGATGTGGAAGATATTCTTTTTTCTGGGGCGTCCTGGTTCATTACGCAGGTACGCATGCGGGCCGGCTTCCGCCCCCGATGCCGAACGTGCCTGTCGTAGGGTGCGGATGCTATAACAAGGCTACTGAAGTGTCAACTCTGTTGTCGACAAATGTCGCAGCAAAGTGAGAAGTTCCTGTTGTCGACAAAATGTCGACAAAATGGTCGGGTACACTACTTGACAACCCTTATCATCGGAAGTGATGATACGTCGCGTCTCCCCGAAGCCTCATACACGCACAGCACGTTCCACAATGTTGTGGGAGAAGCGGGAATAGAGCTCAGTATTCCGAAACAGGGCTGGAAGGCGCGCCCCGATGGCAACTTCAGCCAATCGAAGTGAGCAGGGTTCACCATGAATTCGGAAATGATGACCGCTTTGGGCTACTTGGTCGTGGCCGGGCTCATCAACAGTGCTTACACCCTCCCGCTGAAGCTCAAGCTGCGGTGGAAGTGGGAGAATATGTGGTTGGCCTTTACGCTCCTGGGGGTTTGTATCCTGCCAGTGGCTTTGGGAATGTGGACGATTCCGGGTTTCTGGTCTGTCTACAGCCAAATCCAATATCGATCGTTGCTCATTGTGGCATTTTCCGGCGCCACTTGGGGCATCGGCATGTTGCTTTCGGGAGTCGCCGTTGATCTCATCGGCGTGGCCGCGATGTTTGCCACCGTCATGGGTGTCTCCTCCAGCGTTGGAGCTCTGCTGCCCCTGGTTGTGCAGGGATTAGGAGGCGTCAGCTTGCGGGCGGGGCTGCTCATCTCCCTGGGGATCGCGCTCACTATTTTGGGAGTGGTTCTGTGCGGGTCGGCCGGACGACAGCGCGAGAGAGATGAAGCATTAAAAGACGGCCCCAAGCGGTCTGCGTTTCTGCGCGGTTTCGTCTTCGCGGTGCTGGGAGGCATTTGCGGGTCGATGCTAAACTTCGGTCTGGCCGCTGGCGCTCCTTTGATTGAGGTAGCGCGAATGCATGGGTCGAGTGCGCGCATGGCTACGAACGCCGCCTGGGTTCCGGTCCTGCTTGTGGGCGCTGTTCCGGGCATCATCTACTGCCTGCGCCTCTTGCGGAAGAACGGAACTTGGCCGAATTTCCTTGGCCTGCATACTTTTGCCTATCTGTTTCTTGCTTTGCTGATGGGACTGCTCTGGTTTGGGAGTGTTGTTCTATACGGTTGGGCAACGCTTCGGATCGGGGATCTGGGCGCAGTGCTGGGTTGGCCACTCTTCATGGCAACGATTGTTCTGGGCAGTTCTGTGTGGGGCGCGGTTACCGGCGAGTGGAAAAACGCCAGCGGCCGGGCGCGCTCCTTTATGGGATCCTCAGTTTTCGTGCTCATTGTGGCCATCGCAGTTCTTGCCAGCGCAAGAGCCCAGGGTTGAGAAACTGTTCGGGAACATTCTTCGGATCGTGCCCAGGAATCAAGCGAGGGAGGTGCTCATGTCACGCGAGTGTATGGAATCGGTTCGGAAGTTCAAAGTAGACCATGGTTCGGCAGCCCTTTGGTGGCTGGGGCAGATGGGCTTTCTCCTTAAAACGCCGGCCGGCACGGTTTTTTCGGTCGATGCCTATCTGACGAACTCCTGCAAGAAGATTGGAGACTCGCTGGGCCTGGACATGGACCGCCGGGTTCCGATCTTTATCGAGCCCGAGGAGCTCGAGGTCGATCACTTTCTCTGCACCCATTCTCATTACGATCATGCCGATCCGGAGACGATTGGCAGGGTGCGCAAAGGGCGAATCGAGACGTTTGTGGGTCCCGGGTTGGCCTGTGAGAGCTTTGCCCGCTGCGGAGTGGAAAGCGCAAAGGTCCGCCAGGCTTATCCTGGTGGAAAGTTACAGGTCGCAGATTTGACCGTTCACGGGACCTTTGCCATGCCGACGGATGATTCCGACCTGAACCACATGGGGTTTGTCCTGGCGGTGGAAAATGGTCCGCGCATCTACATCTCGGGTGACACAGACTACAGCGATCTGCTGGGGCACGTGCGGAAGTTGGAGCCCGACGTCATGATTAGCTGCATCAACGGCGGCTTCAACAACCTCAGCCACTGGGAGGCGGCTGAACTTGCTGTGCTGCTCAAACCGAAGGTCGCGATACCCTGCCACTATGACATGTTTCCAGATAACGCTTCCGACCCGCAGCAATTCCGGGCATGCCTGCGTTACAAAGCGCCGCAAGTGCGGTACGAACAGCTCGACTATGTGAAACCCTTTGTGTTCAAGTCCTGAAGTCCGTTGTGGTCACAGGGTCAATTTTCATCGGAGGTCCTAATGAGCAAGCTGATTCTCCCGCACGGGAGCAGTCAACTGAAGCCCCTTCTTTTGGAAGGCTCGCCGCGGGAGGAGGAGAGCGAGAAAGCGCTAAGCCTAAAAAGAGTTCCCATGACCACTCGGGAGGCGAGTGATCTCATCATGATGGGAATTGGCGCCTTTACTCCCCTCGAGGGGTTTATGGGCAAGGACGACTGGCAGGGTTGTTGTGAAAATTACAGTCTGCCCAGCAAAAAGGACCTTTTTTGGCCCATCCCGATTACGCTCTCCCCCGCAGAAGACTTGGCCAATTCCCTCACGGTCGGCGAAGAGGTGGCGCTTTGGGACACTGAAACCGAAGCCATCATGGGCACCATGAAGGTGACGGAAAAATACTCCATCGATAAGGAGTACGAGTGCAAGCAAGTGTTCCGCACAACGGACGCCGCGCACCCTGGCGTGCAAAAGGTCCTGGAGCAGGGGCGGGTTAACCTGGCGGGTCCGGTCAAGGTCATCTCGGAATCCTATTACCCGGAAATGTACAAGGGGATCTATCAACGGCCCGCCGAAGCCCGACAACTGTTTGAGGAACGCGGATGGAGCACGGTAGCCGCCCTGCAACTCCGCAACCCCATGCACAATTCCCACGCTTACCTGGCCTGGATCGCCATCGAGGTTTGTGACGGGGTCTATGTCCACCAACTGGTGGGCAAGCTGAAGCCCGGCGACATTCCGGCCGAAGTACGCGTGAAAGCCATCGACGCGCTGGTCAACAAGTATTTCCGCCGGGATCGCGTGATCCAGGGCGGATACCCGATGGAGATGCGCTACGCAGGACCCCGCGAAGCCCTTCTGCACGCCCTATTCCGGCAGAATTATGGCTGCACGCACTTGATTGTGGGACGTGACCATGCCGGCGTTGGCGATTACTATGGCCCGTTCGATTCCCAAAGAGTCTTCCAGGAGATTCCCGCCGACGCCCTCAAGCTACGTCCCCTGTGCATGGACTGGACTTTTTATTGCTACGAATGTGGAAGCATGGCATCGATGAAAACCTGTCCCCACGAAAGCAAGGCTATCATCGATGAAAACGGCAAGTATAAAGGTGGCGCCCGTTTGTTGCTGTCGGGAACATTACTGCGCAAGCTGATGAGCGAGGGAAAGCCGGTTCCGCCCGAATACTCCAAGCCCGAGGTCATTGCGATCCTGAAGGAGTACTACGAAAGTATCGAGGAGAAGGTGGAAGTAAAGCTGCACGGCTTCGCAACCGGGGAAGCGAAAAAGTGAGCTGCCCCTGCCTACGCGGCCCGGTCACACATGCCCGCCCGCGAGGCTGAAGAGCAGGACGGCGAGGACGACGAGGGTGATGCCCACATACAGCCGGTCGTGCTCCAGCGCAAAGGCGATGACCGAAAAAGCCACGCGGGCTACGGGGGTAGCGATCAAGATTAGCAGCCCGAGTTGAATGATATTGCGCCCGCGGAACCCCAGGACCCCCTGCACAATCCCGGAAACCGTGCGCATTTCGAAAGGCTCTCCCGTAAATGCGGCATATCGGGGAACCGACCGGCCGTGGCGAACGAGAAAGATAATCCCACCCAGCGTGACCACCGCCGCGGCCAGGATGACCCCGGCGCGCAGCAGGTTGGCGACGATACTTTCCACTTGTTGATCGGTCCAGGCGGCTGGCGACTGCTTCATCTCAAATCCTTCCGGTCATTCCGTGATAGATCATTTCTACGGCAAGGACGGCGACCACGATGCCAAAAAGCACCCGGAGCAAAGACGTGCGGGTCGCCGGCAAAACTTTTGCGCCGAGCAGCGAGCCCAGCAGAACGCCCAGCACGACGGGCATCGCGAGGCCGGGATCAATGTACCCACGCTGGAGATAAACTCCCGCGCTGGCTGCGGCGGTGACGCCGATCATGAAGTTACTGGTCGTGGTGGAAACCTTGAAGGGAATGCGCATGGCCTGATCCATGGCGATCACCTTCATCGCTCCGGCGCCAATCCCCAGCAGGCCGGAGATTGTTCCCGCCACAAACATCAAGCTGAATCCGGCGGGAACGCCGCGCACGTGATAGCTCTGGAGCCCCTGCGTCGTGGGATAGCTGGAGTCTAGCTTCAGCAGCCCCGCCAGGCGATCGGGGCCCTGGTCGCGGCCAGCGGGAGGCGCCGGGCGGCTGGAAGCATAGGCGGAGAAAAGGAGGACGACTCCGAAGATGATGCTGATCGTCGAGGCGGGGAGCCGGGAGGCGAAGGAAGCTCCCACCACCGCCCCCACCGTCGTGGCAATCTCTAGAAACATGCCGATGCGAATATTGGTATAACCTTCCTTGACATAAGCGGCCGCGGCGCCGGAGGAGGTAGCGATGACGGAAACCAGGGCGGCGCCGATTGCATAACGAAGGTCAATTCCAAACACCAGGGTCAGAAGCGGGGTGATGACAATGCCGCCGCCCAGGCCCGTCAGCGCGCCCAGGAAGCCCGCTACCAGCGACCCCAACCCAATCCAGAGGGTAAGTTCAAATGAATTCATTTTTCAGCGCCTGCCGAGATTTCCATAATAGCAAGCGCCCCGCGGACCTGTCATATCGCTGCACCTCGCGTTCTTGGGGTTATTCTTCCCCGATGTCTTCGTTCCAAACCTCGGGGTGAGTGCGGATATATTCGGCCAGCAGAGATACGCACTCCTGGGAATTAAGGTCGACTACCTTGACGCCCAGCGAGCGCAGCCAATCTAGCCCGCCCTGGAAATTGCGGCTTTCGCCCACTACCACGGTCCCAAACCCAAATTGCCGAACCAGTCCGCTACAGTACCAGCACGGCGCCAGCGTCGTGACCATGATGAGCTGGCGATAGCTGCGCTGGCGGCCGGCATTACGGAAGGCATCCGTCTCCCCGTGCATCGAGGGATCGCCCTGCTGCACGCGGCGATTGTGCCCCGCGCCGATCAATTTGCCACTGGCATCAAAGATCGCCGCGCCGATGGGAATGCCGCCCTCCGCCAGACCTTTGCGAACCTCCGCTACCGCCACCGCGAGCATCTCTTGGTAATCAGGTTCGGATGTCATGGTTTCCTTCCAGGTTGGGAAGCTGATGCCTCCTGCGCCGTCACGCCCCGAGCGCGCGAAAGCCATCAATAGTTTGCAGCACTTTGACGGTTTCGTCCCAACTTATAAAATTCCCAATGCCCTGACAGGCGCGAAGAAAATCAACGTCTTGAAGGTGAATAGCTTCTTCGTAAGTTTCCTGTTCGTCTCCTCGAAATTCCAGTTCCGGAAGATCTGAATTCGCATAGCTAAACCCATCGGTCTCGATGGTATGGTTTTCGCCCACAATCATCATGCGGATATGATGGATACGCGACGCGTAGGTGACGGTGATGGTTGCGGCCCCGCCGGCAGGAAGCCTTCCCAGGAGAGAAACGGTTTGAGGCAAGCGAACGTCGGGAAGTGCCACACATCCCCTGGGTTCAACCCCGCCGCACCAGTAAAACAGTAAATCGATGGGGTGAGCGGAGTGGTGCAGCAGGGCGTTATCCGTCCAACTACGCTCGCGAAGTTTGTGGTAACGCGCGTAGTTGATCTCCTGAATCCGGCCGAGCACTCCCGATTCCATACTTTTCTTCACCCGGGCAAACGGAGCCACGAAACGACTGGTGTGCGCACACCCGAGCTTCACGCCGCGCCGCCGGGCAAGGCAGGCCAACTCTTCAGCTTCCGCCGTATTTTCGCAGGGGGGCATTTCCACGAGGGTGTGAACCCCATGTTCCAGGCATTCGCGGGCCTGCTCAAAGTGATTCATCGACGGTGAGCAGATAATCGCGGCGTCGGCACCCGACACTGCCTCGACAATAGTGCCGGACGCGCCCTGGATGCCATGCTTCAAAGCAAATGCCGACGCCTTTTCGCGTTTGGGCCCATGGACTGAGACCAAATGGACGTCAGGTTCTTTCCTCAGCTTTGCCGCGTGAACCGATCCCACCGCACCATAACCAATCATTGCCACTCGAATCGCCATTCCGTTTGATCCCCCCATCATTCCTCATCCGCGCCCGTCAATATGCCGTCCAACACATGCTCCGGATCGTTCCAACCCGACTTCTCCAAAAACTCCCGCAGCTTGCTTTCCTGCTTTTCGTCGAGCGGGAAAAAAGGGTCGCGGCAATAACCGCCCTGAAGTCCCCACGAATTCAGCATCGACCGATAGACCGCCAGGTCGCTGACCGGGCCGATTTGTTGATGAGTCCACAAATGAACAATGGGCAGAATCCGCTTCCAGATCTGAAAGCCTTTTCGAGCATCGTTTTCAACCACGATGGTGTGGCGCATGGCTTTGGCAGCGCTCGTCACCACGTTGAGTATTCCACTGATCCAACCGTGCGCGCCCGCGCACAATCCTTCATAGGCCGCAAGAAACGAACCATAAAAGATCGCCATGCGGTCGCCCACCAGGTAGCTGAGATCGTGGACGGGCTCCACAGTGCCAAACGTGGACTTCACCATGTGCACCACATCCTCGTCCACGAGTTGGGCGATTTCGCGAGGGTTAAGTTCCACGCAGGCAGAATTGTGCGGGTTGTTATACAGCATGATGGGGACGCTGGTGGCCTTCCGCACCCGCCGATAGTGCTCGATAACCGCTGGTTTCGGAGGCCTCTGGTAATAAGGGAGGATCACGATCAGGGCGTCGGCGCCGCACTTCTGGGCTTCCTCTGACAGCTTGATGGTGAGCTTGGTGCTGTAATGCCCGGAGCCGAAAATCACGGGCACTCGCCCCCGGACCACACTCGGGGCCAGCCGGAAGGCCCGAATGCGTTCCTCGTCAGTTAGAGCGATAAATTCGCCGCTGGTCCCGGCAATCACCAGCCCGTCGGCTTTCTGGTGAGTAATCAACCAGTCCCAGTGACGAGCTGTAGATTCCTCATCCAAGTTGTTGGCGCGATCAAACATGGTGAGCGCCGCGGGAAATATCCCTCGAAAGCGGTCCAATGAATAGGGCATAGAATTCTCCTTCACTTGGCTTGCTCTACAGGTTAAATCATTGTGTTTGACACCTCTCGCATCCCCCTTTATAACATTCGATTCCAATCATGGGTACTACATGAGAACATAATCCTGAGCGACTGAGGCAGCGATGAAAATAACCGATATCAAAGCGCACGTGGTGAGGCTGAACTTCTGCAACACCGTCATTGTGCAAGTGGAGACCGACGAGGGAATCACCGGTGTGGCCGAAGCCCTGATGAAGCGGAAGTCGCACACCATCGCGCAATCGATCCTCGACCAGAAGCGCTACCTGGTGGGGAAGGATCCCACGGAAATTGAAACCCATTGGGAGAGGATGTATCGCGACTCGTTTTGGGTGGGGGGGCCGATGCACTGCACCTCGATCAGCGCCGTGGACTGCGCGTTGTGGGATATCCTGGGCAAATCTACCGGGTTGCCGGTGTACAAGCTGCTGGGAGGGCCGACGCGCCGGCAGGTGCCGGTCTACTGCCATTGCCCGGCGGGGGAAACACCTGAGGTGTTTGCCCAAAACATCAAAGCGTGCAAAGTCCGTGGGTACCGTGCCGCCAAAACCACGCTGCCGCTTTTCTACGGCGCAAGGCACGCCAGCGACCCCGGCCGGCCCGCCGGCAGCGCCTACTCCGGCACCCATGGGGAGGTGGACGCCCGCTGGAAAGAGACCGAGTTGCTCGACCCTGCGATTTTCGGGCGCATTCGCGAGTTCATGTTGGCGGCGCGGGAAGCGGGCGGCCCCGATTTCGGACTGGCGGTTGACTGCCACGGGCGATTGAATCCCAAACAGGGCATCCGCTTGTGCCGTGAGCTGGAAGATCTGAACCTGTTGTTCGTGGAAGAACCGGTGCCGCCGGAGGGTGTGGAGGAGTTGTGCATGGTGCAGCGCGAAACGGCCATCCCCATCGCCGCGGGAGAACGCTGGGCCACGATTTACGGAGTGCGCCCGTTCCTGGATCGACATGCCGTTGACATTCTGCAATGTGACATCGTGAATTGCGGCGGCATCACGGGAATGAAAAAAATCGCAGCCCTTGCCGAGGCGCATTACGTGGGCATGGCGCCGCACAATCCCAACGGACCCGTCGCCTTCCTGATCGGCCTCCAATACGCGGCCATGATTCCCAATTTCGTTATTCTGGAAACGGTGGGCTCCGAGGCCGATGACCGAATTGCCGGCGAGTTCCTGAAGGACCCTGTGCGCATGGAGAACGGCTGTTTCTCCCTGCCCAGCGGCCCCGGCTTCGGCTTCGAACTCAACCCGCAGGCCCTCGAGACGCGTCCTCCTGTGGCCGAAGAGGGCACCCGCTAGGCCGGATAGGTAGAGTCCTAATTTGACGGAGTGATTTCGAAATAGAGGTTTGTGCTTCGCACCCCCAAAGGCGCAACCTAACACAGCCCAGGCCAGCGGCTGATAAGCGCTAACCCAAGGAAGAGTCCTTTCCGAGTGGCCCATCGCTCGCCAGAACCTCAGTCGGCCTTGCGGATTCGTTGCTAAACACGGGGCGACCACCGAGGAGCTATTCCCTCGAATGGCGTTTACACTAACGTATGAGCGAATCTCTGCTTGAGCAACATAAATGAGGTTTGCCCGTTTGCCGTCCAGGATTATTGCTTACGCACACTTGCGAGCGCCTGCGAGTAGCTCAAAACGCGCCCTCCATGCTGCTGTTGATAAGCTTCGGCTTCCTGCGGCGTCTTGAATGCCACCAGCGTCGGCAGGCAGCGATCATATTCGCGCATGGAAACGCCGTGGGGCTCGCGCGTCATCGGCTGGTCACCATGCGTGCAATACTGCACGTCGCCGCCCTCGACATAGGTGGCGGAATCCGCCGCGACACTCTCACCGGTATTGACGTCGGTGGCCCAGGCTTGACCCGGCTTTCCCTGCGTCTGATTCACCTGCTCGTGCATGCCGCAGCGCGGGCAGCAAGCTGCCACCATGTGGTCGCCGACTTTCAGCCGGTAGGCGGTAACGGGATGCACCATGCGGTCGCAGAACGGGCACATTCCCGCCGTCTCGCGCCGCTGCTCGTACCGGTAGGCAAAAAAGCTTGTGCCCCCAATCGCCAACAGCGCGACCAGCGTCACAACGATTTCGCGGGCTTTCATGGTTTCCTCCCGAGCGCCAAGCGCCTTCTTTAGTTTAACCCCGTACGTCGTCCGTAGTCAGTGGTCCATTGCAAATCGTCCCGGTCGATCTGACAACGGACAACGGACCAAGGACCACGGACAAGCTCCCGAACGGTTTCTGTTATCCCGCATGGGGCCTACTCAAACTTGGCTTCACCTCAAAATTCCATTTCCACACCGCATAAATCGCGGGGTAAACGAGCAACTCTAAAATGAATGACGTAAAAATGCCGCCGACCATAGGGGCGGCGATGCGCTTCATCACGTCCGCACCCGTTCCGGTGGACCACATGATGGGGAAGAGTCCCATGAACATGCAACCCACGGTCATCACTTTGGGACGAACGCGCATGGCCGCGCCGTGCACAATGGCGTCCTGCAAATCTTTCCAGCTCTTCAGCAACCCGGCCTGCTTCCGACTTTCGTAAGCGAGGTCCAGGTAGAGCAGCATGAAAACTCCGGTCTCTGCGTCCACACCCATCAAAGCGATCAGCCCCACCCAGACGGCGATGCTTATGTTGTAACCCAGGAAATGCAGCAGCCATATGGCGCCCACCGCGGAAAACGGTACCGCCGCGAAAATGATCATCGTTTTCACGACAGACCGCGTGTTGAGGTAGAGGAGGACGAAAACCAGGAAAATGGTGATCGGCACTACCAACTTCAGCCGCGCGCGCACGCGCTGGAGGAACTCGTACTGGCCGCTCCAGCTCAGGCTGTAACCCGGTGGCAGGTGTGGCTCCACCTGGGCGCGCACCAGGCGCTGTGCTTCCTCCACATAGCTTCCCAGGTCGCGCCCAGCGACGTCCACGTAAACGTATCCGCTCAGCAAACCGTTCTCGTCGCGGATCATGCTGGGTCCCTCGGTCAGGCGGATGTCGGCAAGCTGACTGATGGGGATTTGCGCTCCCGACGGCGTGGCCACCAGCACTCGCTCCAGTGAGCCCAGGTCGCTGCGATAGTCGCGCAGGTAACGGACGTTTACGGAATAACGCTCGCGGCCTTCGACGGTGGTGGTGACATTCTCCCCGCCGACACCCGACATGATGTAAGCCTCAACGTCGTCCACCGTAAGCCCGTAGCGGGCCAACTGGTCGCGGCGCAGATTGAAATCCAGAAAATAGCCACCACTCACGCGCTCAGCGTAAACGCTGCGGGTGCCCGGCACTTTCGACAGGGCATGTTCAATCTCCTCGCCAATCTCCTGAATTTTATTGAGATCGGCGCCCAGCACTTTCACGCCGACGGGTGTGCGTACACCGGTGGTCAGCATGTCCACGCGGTTGCGGATGGGCATGGTCCAGGCGTTGGTGGTGCCGGGGATGCGCAGGGCGCGGTCCATCTCATCCACCAGTTCGTCCTGCGAAATGCGGTCGGGCCAGATATGGCGCAAAATCTTCTGCAACCATTCGGGGGCGCGCTTGGAATACCACTGCGGCTTCTTCCGCCATTGGTCCTGTGGCTTCAGGAGCACGGTGGTCTCCACCATCGAAAGCGGTGCGGGGTCAGTGGAAGTCTCCGCGCGCCCGGCTTTGCCGAATACGCGCTCGACTTCGGGAAAGGTTTTCAGGATGCGATCCTGAATTTCCAGCAGCCGCTGCGCCTCGGCGAGCGATATCCCCGGCAGCGTCGTGGGCATGTAGAGCAATGTCCCTTCGTTGAGCGGTGGCATGAATTCCGAACCGAGGCGTTGGAAGACCGGAACCGTCAGCACGACGGTGGCAATGGCCACACCGATCACCACCCAACGCAGACGCACGGCCATTTCCACAACCGGGCGATACATCTTGATCAGCACGCGGCTGATCGGATGCTTCTCTTCCGGGTGGATTTTCCCCACCAGAATGGCGTTCACAATGCGGGCCAAAAGGCGTGGACGGAAGTTAAACTCCGTGGCATGAGTTAAAAACAGCCGCAATGCGGGGTCAAGTGTGATCGCCAACACGGCGGCGATGGCCATGGAGAAGTTTTTGGTGAAGGCGAGCGGCTTAAACAGCCTTCCTTCCTGGGCTTCCAGGGCGAAGATGGGCATAAACGAAACCGCGATAACGAGCAGCGAGAAGAAACTTGCTGGCGCCACCTCCTTGATGGCTTCAATGACCACTTCGCGGTAATCGCGCTGGCGCCCGCCCGCTTCCCAGAGCTCCAGCTTCTTGTGCGTTTGCTCCACCACCACGATGGCCGCATCCACCATGGCGCCGATGGCGATGGCAATCCCCCCGAGCGACATGATGTTGGAAGTCACTCCAATCGCTTTCATCGGAATAAACAAAATCAACACCGTAATCGGGATCGTCAAAATCGGAATCAAGGCGCTGGGGATGTGCCAGAGGAATACCAAAATCACCAGGCTGACGATGGCGATTTCCTCGAAAAGCGTGTGCTTCAGCGTGTCAATCGAGCGCAGAATGAGCTCCGACCGGTCGTAGGTGGAAACGATTTTCACGCCGGGAGGCAGCGAGGGCTGAATTTGATCAAGTTTGGCTTTCACCCGGTCAATAACGCGCAAGGCGTTTTCGCCGGACCGCATGATCACCACTCCGCCCACTGCGTCTCCCTTGCCGTCCAGGTCCGCAACCCCGCGCCGAATGTCGGGGCCGAGCGTGACCTGGCCAATGTCCTTCACCGTGATGGGCACTCCCGACCGCGGATCGCCGCCCACGACGATGCTCCGCAGGTCCTCAAGCGAGCGCGCATAGCCACGCCCGCGCACCATATATTCGCGGCTGGCGAATTCCACCAGTCGCCCGCCCACGTCGTTATTGCTTGCGCGTACCGCCTCCACCACTTTCATCAAGGGAATCTTGTAACCCGCGAGCGCGTTGGGATCGACTTGAATCTGGTACTGGCGCACCAACCCGCCGATAGGCGCCACTTCCGCCACTCCCGGAACGCTTTCCAGGTAATAGCGCAAGTACCAGTCTTGATAGGAGCGCAACGAGTCCAGGCTCTGCTTGCCCGTAGTGTCCACCGGCGCATACTGGAAGACCCAGCCAATCGAGGTGGCGTCCGGCCCCAGCTCCGTTTGCACACCGGAGGGAAGGCGCGGCGTGATTTTGGACAGGTACTCCAATGTCCGCGAGCGCGCCCAGTAGATGTCCGTGCCTTCGTCGAAAATGATGTACACGTAGGAATAGCCAAAGTCGGAAAATCCGCGGATGTCCTTGACGTGCGGCGCGCCCAGCAGCGCTGTGATAATGGGATAGGTGACCTGGTCTTCCATGATGTCAGGGCTGCGGTCCCAGCGCGAGTAGATGATGACCTGCGTGTCGGAAAGGTCGGGGATCGCGTCAAGCGGCACGTTCTGAAGCGACCACCACCCGGCGGCCACCGCTATTCCCACCAGCAGAAAGACCAGGAACTTGTTTTTTGCTGAGAAATCAATGATGCGATGAATCATGGGTGGTGCTCCTGTCTGGGCCTTTTTAACTCTTTAACTTTTCGACTTTTTCAACCAGTCGAAGATGTTGAAAAAGTTGAAGGAGTTGAAAAGTGCCTCAAGCCGCTCAATGGTGATGGCCCTCGCCCGGCTGCATGCCCTCCACCGACTCGCGGAGGTTGCTTTCCGAGTCGATCAGGAAGTTGGCGCGGGTCACCACCTGCTCACCGGCGCGAAGCCCGCTGAGGATGATCGCGTAATCGCCCGTGCGCGCGCCCACCGTCAAGCCGGACACGCGAACCATAACCGTTCGCGTGGAGTTTCCCAACCCGGGCGTGAAGCTGAAGCCGGGGATGTTTGTAAACATGGAACTGCATCGTGGCCTCGGACGGCGCCT
>JBEKNU010000029.1:0-36029 GCA_049522495.1 Terriglobia bacterium | reverse complement strand
CGATTTCGCAAGCTGTTAGTGAGTTTTGAAAAGACCGAAGAAGGTTACGTCGCGCTGTTGGCCTTGGCTGCGGCCATGATTTGTTGGCGCCAGACTATTTCTATTTACGGATAAGCTCTAAGGCTGCTGTGGCGAGGGCAGCCAGCACCAGTTTTCTGCCAAAACTGAGCGTGCCCGATTCAATCACTCGTGTCATTGCAGGTTGATCGCCCCCATGATTCCCAGCGGTTGTAGCGCGTCCCCACCCGCGTCTATTCCTGAAAACGCGGGTGGGGACACCCGCGCTACAACCTGAGCCCCTACTTACAAATTACCACGAGCATGCGCACGTCGCGTTTCGGATAAGGGACATACCAGAAGTGCTGGTCGCAAACAGAACTACCGGCAAAATGCACCGTGACCAAATAATCCTGGAGAAAAGCGGGTGGGCTGCTCTTTAAGTTCCCCCCCCACCAGTTAAGACCAAGCGGCATCTTGTGGGGAGCGATGGTAACGGGGGAATTGCCCAGCCAGCGCCGCGTCTGTTCTGAAAGGGGAGAAACCCTGGCCAGATCATCCACCGTGAGTCGCAGCGGATGCGCTGCATCCAGCTTCGCCGCATCGGGATGGATTTTTTCGATGGCTCGCAGGGTTTCAAACTCCGCTCTCCAAACCTCGTTCAAGGCGTGGTACACGAAGGTAGAGACGGCCGACAAAGGAAAACTGCACAGAAATACCAGCATGGCCAAAGGCCACAAATTGCGGAGTACAGAAAGGGTGCTGCCCTGGAGCTGGGCCCGGAACAGGCGGAAACTTTGGATTACCGCCAGGAGTAACGTCGGGACCAGGATGAAAACCAGCATAGGCGTGATGTATTGAAAATAGTACCCACCCCCCCAAACGACGAATTGGAGGAATCCGGAGTTGTGGAACCTCGAAACAACGGCGTTGGTGAACTTGAAATCTGCGAGGAGATTGAACCTCGAAATAACCAGGCCCGTAAGTTCGCGCCCCGCCCAGTCACCGAATTGATTGGCGAGACCGAGGATCAGCAATACCGGGACAGCCCATATCACCGCGCGCACCGTCCCGTTGGCCGCGCACGCGCACCAGAACGCGGCAAAAGTTAGCAGTAACACCAGGAGAAGCCAAATTGTTCCCAAACGAAAATCCACAAAAATGTGGGACGAGGCAATTAATCTTCTCGCCACCAACATCGGGAGGACCCCCGCGCCCACCACCCCCGCAAACAGGGCCATATACAGCTTGATGCGCCACTGGAGGAAGGCCGGCACCGGCAAGGTCAGGTGCCAGGAGTGAGTCCCTGACGTACTTTCCTCCCCCAGCGACATGCTTCCGGCGAGAATCGCTATCAGGAGTGTGCTAGCCACGCCCATACCGAACACCACGGTTTCGAATTTCTGGGAAAATCCTCGCTCGAACAGCACGCCGAAGAGGGTCAGGCAAGCCCAGACCAGGGCCGCCAGCAAGCTGATCAGCCAGACCGGGCGCAGCAAACGAAGCTCCTTGCGGATCAAGTTCAGAACCGCTCCGGTGGGGCGGCAGCGCAACCAACCGGCTAAGGCCCCCGGCATCACATCCGGGCCGGCCATCAGCAGATCATCGCCGGCCATGCCTCCCGTCACCTGAAACCGCGCCAGCATTCGCCCGCCCAGCCACACCATTACCCCGGCGTAGCACAGGACGGCCAAGGCAACGGTGGAAGGAACGATGAGGTTTCCTGGCGCCAGATATCCGCGGGCGCGCAGCCAATCGGCCAGGTGCTCCCAGGGAATAGTAAAACTGATTAGAGATTGCACCCCAATGTTCAGGGCCATACCGCCGATCGTTGATCTAGTGAAAAGCGTCCAAAAGGTCGCCGAGGCGGTGACGGCGATGATCCACGCCCCGGCAAACGCCAATTCCAGCCGGCTGGGGTGAAATGAGGCCGCTCGCAAGGCCAGGGAGAAAATCAGAACCGCCGACACGACTGCAACGATGGTAACGCCCAACTTCTCGCCCCAGATTTTCATCCGCCCCACGGGTTGAGAAAGCAGCAGGGAAAGCGTCCGGTGTTGGAATTCCTCGCCCAGCGAGAGGGTTGCCAATAGCGGGACGACGAACATCCCGACCAGAAAGATAAGCGAGGTCCAAGCAAGCGGGTGAACGAGCGGCACTGCGCCCGCGAGGGCAACGGCGCACCAGGGCAACAACAGCGGGCGTGCTTCCTTGAGGATTCGTTGGGCGGTCATGCTCGTCTCCTTTGGGCGAAAACGGAAACTGGAAGTTCGAACCTAGAAAATCGAAACTCAAAGCTCGCGATCCGGACACCGAACGGCGAAATCGGGAACTGGAAACTCGATGCTTGCGAGCCGGGCACCGACTTTCGAATTTCCAGTTTCGAGTAATCCTTCAGACGCGGGTGAGGACACCCGCGCTACACGCCTACTGGAGCGGCGGGTCAGAGACCCTGGCCACTCGATTTTCCTTGGTACCGCGGATAATCCCCGACTCATCGTCGAAGTAGTTCCAAAGGCCCGGATGCCACTTTACAGGACGCACGCTCAGTGTGTAGGTGTTGATCTTCCCGTCCGCATCGGGTTTGCCGGCGGTGTACGTGAAAACGTGGTTGGCTTTCTTGCCGCCCGTCAGGGAATTATCGAGAAGACCCGCGGCTGCGGCCGAAGGTTTCGTTCCCTCCGTCGGCACGCCCAATGCGGCAAGCGTTGGGCTCCAGCCCTTGTTGTACTCCTTGGCGTAGTAGACTTCGGCGGTGTTGATGCTTCGGATACAGCCGACCGCAGTCTTCTGGTCATCCGAGGCATCCCAGTTTGACCCCTTTTGGGCCGCAAACATCATCGTGATAGGCAGAATTGAAGCTGCAAGTAAGCACCCTGCGACCGGTAGTGTGAATACTTTCCGAGTTCTCTTCATATCGCTCCTCCGATTTCAAATTTGTAGCGTGGGTGTCCCCGCCCGCGCCGCCCGTGACACAGCCACTCCTGACTGTGTCCGCACCGGCAGGAGTGCCGGTGCCACTTTTCGCGGGTGAGGACACCCGCGCTACTGCTTACTTCCATCCACGCGGATGCTGGACGAAGAACGCCCACATCACGCGCGTGGCGTTGATTTCACGGGTCGTGCGCCCGACCATCCGTTCCGGCAAGGGCATACCGCCCGGCCAGGTGTGGCCTCCACCCTCTACGGTATAGAGAATCACGTCCGCATTCTCAGCGCAGTTCGTATAGGCGAGACGGCGGACGCTGGCAGCGATCCGAGCGTCGCTCGGGTCCCCCTTACATTGGTTTCGTCGCGCCACACGGGCTGTCCAATCCCGAATGTTCTGAAACGGGTCGGGGGCGATCGGCGATGACCCGCCCTGGTAGGGGGCGAATGGGTCGGCCGTTCCATGAAATGCCACCGTCGGCACCAGCCTGGAACCTCCAAAACAATCCCAGGGCACAAATAGAGCAGCCCCCACGGCGCCGATCGCCGCGATCCGATCGGACAGTCGGCACGACAACGCAAACGCCATGCCTCCACCGTTCGACATTCCGTCGGCATAGATGCGGTTGGGATCGATGTTGTACTCAGCCTCCAGCTTGTCGATCAAATCGGAAATGAATCTGACATCACGCGGGCCCGCGTCCCACACTTGTGGAAAGTCAGTCCCTGCCGGGTAGACGACGAGGAAACCGCGCTCATCGGCCACGTTGTTCCACCGGCTTATTGCCATTTCAGCCGCCGGCCATAACGCCGCAGCGTGCAGGCTGATGACCAATGGCGTCGGTTTGGACCGATCGTAGGTTTTTGGCAAGTACAACAGGTATCGGCGCGCCACGCCCGACGAGACAATGGTTCCATTGGTCTGATCCGTTAGGGAAGGGAAGGCGGCCAAGCAAAAGACGGACAGGAACACCGTGATGGCCAGAGGCAACAGATTCCGGACCACAGAAAGGAGGCTGTCCCGGGCCGGTTCCCTAAACAGCCGGCAACTTTGGATCACCGCGACGAGCAATGTCGGCACCAACAAGAGCGTTACAACGAAGAAGTATGCTCGTTCAATCCGCAGGGGCGTTAGGCTTATGACAAACATCTGGAGGTTAAAAACTGCGTTGGCGAATCGGAAATGTGTGAATGGATCGAACCTCGAAACGACGAATTCGACCAATCTTGGCGCAATCCAGCCGCCTCGGCCAGCAAGAATGATCGCGCCCATAGCCGGAGCAAACCACAGCGCCGCACGCACCGTCCCGTTCACCGCGCACGCACACCAGAATGAAGATAAAGTCAAAACTAGCGCTGTCAGCAGCAATCCGGGGATCGTGTGATCCAAAAGCATGACAGGCAATCCGAAGATGGATCCACCAAAGATTATCAACTCGCCCATCGCCTGATCTACAAACATGAAAGGCGTCCCGAATATGAATCCAAGGGCGACCATCACTAAGACGGGAAGAAACACCGCGCAAACCAAGCCCGTGAACACTGCCGTGACCAGTTTGGTCAGCCACTGGCGGCGCGAGGATACCGGCAACGTCATGTGCCATGTTTGCGTCCCCGACGATTTTTCCTGCCACAGCGAAATGCTTCCCGCGAGAATTGCCATCAAGGGAGGAAACAGAATCACGGGAGTGTAAAGAACCAGTTGAACTCCCTCCAGATTTGGGCCGGCCGATTCCCGCAAAAGCATGAACCGGAATAGGGTCAGGCAGGTCAGGTACACGAGGCTCAGAAAGCTGATCAGCCAGACCGGCCATAGCAAACGAAGTTCCTTGCGGATCAGGTTGAGAACCGCTCCGGTGGGCCGGCAGCGTAACAATCCTGCCGGACCTTTAGGCATCACGCTGGAGCCCGCCATCAGCAGATCGTCGCCGGCCATTCCTCCCGCCACCTGGAATCGCACCAGCTTTCGCCCGCCCAGCCACAACATCACGCCCGCGTAGCAGAGCGCGACCAAAACGACCATGCAGAGGGTGCTTAGGGACCCGGCCAGCGGAGAATTCCGACTGAAAATCTCTTCCCTGTAAACCAGAATGATGAGATAGGGGAAGATACCGTTCAGGAGGAAGCCGCCTATTGTGGATCTTGCGAAAAGAGTCCAAAACGTCGCGGAGGGGACGGTGGCGAGGAGATATACCCCGGCCAATACCCAAAGCTTCGGGTCCTGCTGAAACGCCGACCGCCAACCATAGCAGAAAACCAAGGCCGTCGAGAGGGCGGCGACACACGTGACGCTCATCTTTTCGCCCCAGATCTTCATCCGGCTGATGGGCTGAGTGAACAGGAGAGAAAGCGTGCGGTGTTGGAATTCGTTGCCGAGCGAGAGAATCGCCAGCATCGGAATGCCTAAGCAGCAGAACGCGACACTGGTCTCGCTCAGACTTTGGCTGAGGTGAAATAGCGGCAGCGCGCACAGGATCACCACACCGCACCATGGCCTGAACAGTGCGCGGGCTTCCTTCAGGATGCGCGTTCTACCGGCGGTCATGCTGAACTCCTCACCGCGATTCTCGAAAATCGAAACTGGAAACTCGAAACTAGAAAACGGAAACTCGAAACTGGAAAATCGAAACTAGAAACTCGTGAACCGGGCACTCAACGTCGAACCCAGAAACCGGAAATTAGAAGCTCGAGGTTCGATACTCAGGACAGGGCACCCGATTTCCAATTTCGAGTTTCGAATTTCGAATTCCCAGTTTCTGCCTTTCAGGGTTTCCCAAGAACCCCCTGGGCGCTGCACCCGATGGCTTTGCCTTCGTAAATCACCCCGCGCTCGTCGCTGAAGAAGGCAAATCCGCAATTGACTTCCCGCTTCTGGCCCAGCCACAGGTTGTAATGTTTCCCGGAAACCACCAGACGGAGCTCAATGCCCGGAACGATTTCAGGCCCTGAGGAAAGGGAAAGCTCATTGAATCCCCGGAAATGGCTCTGTGCTTGCTTGAAGCAGGGGGCGTTGAGCAACTCATCCCAGGTCAGGAACTTTTCGTTCTCGTCGATATTGCCGCCCTTTTCCCGGCAATCCACCACTTCCGCGGTGTTGATTACGCGAATGATGTTGACGGCCAGGCGCGCCTGATCGTTCGAAGCCCCGGCGGGGCTGGTGGCCGTCAACGTTTGCCCTGTTGCCCTTTGGACATGGATTGAGATGGCAACCAGGCACACGGCAATCAATAGGCTGAACACTTTCCAAGTTCGCTTCATATCGCCTCCTGTTGTGGTGCGGGTGTCTCCACCCGCGTCTGATGCTGTGCCGAAGGCACCTTGGAGTGCGGTAGCAGCAGCTACCGCCTTCCTCCTCTTGTCCACAAAGCGTCCCTCCCGAAGCGGAAGGGAAAAGGCGGTAGCTGCTGCTACCGCACTCCAAAGCGCTTCGCGCATCCCAAGGGCTTGCCAGTTGCCGTGTTATCACTGCCCCCACATTGGCTCCTCTTCCGCGGCGCCGGGCCAGCGGATGCGGACACTGAAGCGCCCGAAAGGAGCCGAGTCGCCGCGCTGGTATAACATTGTTAAGTCCGTACCGTTTGCCAGATGGATGACGGCCAGGTAATACCACGGAGTCATGGAGCTTCTCCAGGTACCACTGTGATAAACCCCGCCCGTGGGGCTAATGGGAATGACCGTAATGCGGGCGTTCTGCAGCCAGCGACTCACATCCTCCGGAAGGGGATGGGCATGTTCCAGATCATCTGCCGTGAATTGCAGCGGATGCCCCGCGTTCAGGTTGGCGGTGCTGCCGAGGACATTTTCGATCGCCCGGTTGGTATAATTGATGGGCACATACGCATGGTATGCTGCCTGCGTTGCGAATAGAGCCAATCCTGAAAGGGCAAAGCTGCACAGGAACGCCAACATGACCAAAGGCACCAGCTTTCTAACCACCAACAGAGCGCTGCCCTGAACCTGTCCCCGAAACAGCCGGAAACTTTGGATGCCCCCCAGAATCACGGTCGAGATCAACACAATTAATGTCCCTGGCGTATGCGTCGAGAACATGCTGCCCGCCAGAAATGCCGTCGGAATCCAATTGACCAAGGCCAAAGGCGTCGTTCGAGGCTGGAACTGCTGGCTGTGCGATACCCAGACATCAAATCGGAAATTCGCGAAGAGATTGAACTTCAAGTTGAGAAGGAGCTCATATCTGGTCCCTGCCCAGGCGCCGATCATGGGCGCAAGCCATACCGCGGCTAGCATGGGAATAACCCAAAGTACCGCCGACACCGTCCCATCCGCCGCGCACGCGCACCAGAATGCGGCAGCGGTCAATAGCAGCGTCCCGAGCAGCCAACTTATTTGGAAGTGCCTGACATCCACCATAAAGGTCAATCCAAATAGGTATCTGCCGGCGATCATCAACAATGCCGGTAACACTCCCGCGCATACGAAACCTGCGAAAAACGCCATGAACAGCTTGATGAGCCACTGGCGCAGGGTCGAGACGGGCAAGGTCATGTGCCAAGCCTGCCTGCCCGACGTTTTTTCTTCACCCAGGGAGAGACTTCCGGCAAGAATCGCGGCGATAGCCACACAGGACATACCCACGATTTTCGCCGCGAGGGGCAAGTCCGTAACGGGTCTTCGCGCGCGCAACAACTCGAGTGCGGTGATGCAAGCCCAGCCCACAGTGGCCACCAGGGTGAACAGCCACAACGGCCGCAGCAGACGAAATTCCTTGCGGAACAAGTTCAGGACTACTCCGGTGGGACGACTGCGGAACCATCCGGCCAGAGCGCCGGGCATTACGTCCGGGCCGGCCGTCAACAGATCGCCCCCGGCCATGCTCCCTGTCACCTGAAATCGCGCCAGCTCGCGCCGACCCAGCCAGAGCATTACGCCGGCGTAGCCAAGAAGAGCGATGACGGGAAAAGCTCCAAGCCGAATATTGGCGAGAAGAAAGAAAAATGGGATCTGCCGAACTCCATCGGTAATGGCCGTAATTGTGGCATGCGCCGGTCTGAAAAACCTGTCCGCCATCTGCGCGGCTAAAATGACGGAACCTTGGGCGGCGATGTTCAGGGCGAGACCACCGAGCGTTGATCTTGTGACCAGTGTCCAGAATGTTGCCGAAGCGAGGGCGGCGACGAGCCAGGCTCCGGGACCGGCCAATGCCCAAAGGTCGTCAGCCCGGAATGATGCCGGCCAGGTGGCCCAGATAAAGAGCAGAACTACGGAAAGTACGGTGCCCAACATAATGCTCAATTTCTCTCCCCAGATTTCCATGCGGTTGACGGGTTGAGAGAGCACAAGCGGGAGCGTTCGATGTTGGAATTCGTTGCCGAAGGAGAGAGTGGCAAGGAGTGGGATGCCAAAGATAAATCCGAGCGGAATAGTCCCGCCGACTAAACGAAGCGGATAGACCAGTGGCAGCACGCCCGCTAACGCCACAGCGCACCAGGGCCAGAAGAGCGGGTGGGCTTCCTTGAGGATTCGTTTGGCGGTCATGGTCGCCTCCTAAGGGCGAAATTCGGAATTCGAAATTCGAAACTCGCGAACCGGACATCCCATCGCGAAATCGGAAACTGGAAAATCGAAACTCGAAAATCGAAGCTCGCCAATCGGACACCGATTTTCGAGTTTCCAGTTTCGAGTTTCTGCTTTTGCCTAAGCTTTCAGCGTCGCGACGAAGATTTCTTCCAGCGTCAGCGACTCCGTCGAGAGCTCCTCGGGTTGGTGTTGCCGCAGGCGCTCCATCAATTGGGCGCCCGAGCCATTGGCGATCAGCTCCAACTCGCGGCCGTCGCGGCGCACGCGCAACGCCGCTTTGAGGTCGATTTCCGGCGGCGACTGGGCAAAGCGCGCGCGAATTTTCTGATAACGCTCGCGGGCATGGTCGGCATCGAGGGTCAGCACCTCGCGCCCGCGATCGATGATGGTGAACTCGTCAATCAATCCTTCAAATTCGGTGATGAGGTGGGTGGAAACCAGAATCGTGCGCTGGCCCGGAACGCCCTGCTGGTACGCCCCGATTACCGCCTCGATAAACTCGCGGCGCACGATGGGGTCCAAGCCCGAGGTCGGCTCGTCGAGCACCAGCAAGTCGGTCTCCGGGCAGACGGCGGCGATCAACGCCACCTGGGTGCGCTGGCCTTTCGAGAGAGCATCGGTCCGCTGGGCCGGATCGAGCCGGAAACGCTCGAGCAACTCCTGCTCCGTCTTCTGGTTCCAGCGCTCCCGAAATGACGCCAAGTAGTCGAGCGTCTCGCGCACGCTCATCCACGGATAAAACACCACCTGGTCCGGAACATAAGCCAGCCGGCGCTTCACCTCCACTTCATGCTTGGCCGGATCGAGACCGAAGACGCGCGCCTGCCCGCGCTGCGGCCGGAGCAGGTTGAGCAGACACTTCATGGTGGTGGTCTTGCCCGCGCCGTTGCGGCCGAAGAGCCCGTAGCAACGCCCGGGCTGTACGGTGAAGCTCAAGTCATGCACCGCCTCCGCGCGCCCGTAGGCATAACTGAGATTTTCGATTTGGATCACCGGAGCAGGAGAGTTCATTGGTCCTCCTTGTGGTCTTCATGGGCGCGCCGCTTGTCGTCCAGCACATCCATTCGTTCATGGATCAACTTAAGGAATTCATCCCGGGGCACCTGCAAATGATGTGCCTGCACAATGGCTTGGTCCACCACCTCAATCAGCAGCTTGCGCCGGACCTCCATGCGCAAGGCCGACTGATTCTCTTTCAGGAAACAACCTCGGCCCGGCAGCGTCTCGATAACGCCCAGGCTTTCCAACTCGGAATAAGCTTTGGCCACGGTGTTGCGATTGACGCGCAACTCCTCAGCCAGCGGACGAATGGAAGGGAGCGCCTCGCCCGCTCGCAATCCCCCCGAAGCGGCGAGGGCTTTCACCTGGTCGACGATCTGGAGATAAATTGGCATGCCGGACTTGAAATTAATTTGGAGAATCATAAGCGGCTCCCTGTCATAGGACAGTATGACAGATGGCCAACCGATGTCAAGAGAAATTTTCGAGGGGCCTCAGGTGATGGAATTACCACGCCAGGGTGCAAATGACTTGGACGTCCAGCAAGTCCCTTCGGGAAGGCGCCGCCCCCAGAAACAGAGGGCTGGGCCCCCCAGCCGTTCTAAAGCTTGGGAGGACTCCTTTGCGGCTACTTCTTCATCCCGGCGGCGGCGTTGAGAACCACGGTCAGCGGCTGCACGTGGTCGGGCTTCAGGTAGCGGTTAACGAGAAAGCGCATTCCGTCCTTCGTGACGTCGTAGGTAAACAGGTCGGTGGAGGAAATTGCGGCGCGTCCATGAATCTGAAAGAGCGGCGAAGGCGCGCCCGAAGAAAACGTTCCATCGCCGCTCACCCCAACGGCCGCGAGCATTCCCTTCGGATCAATGTAGAAGATTTCTTTGCCGTCGGGCCGCCAACGCGGTTCGTTACCGCCGGCGCGCGAGACCTGCCATTTTCCCTGGGCGCTGGGGAACGAGGTCACATAGATTTCCCACTCGCCGGACTCGTTCGAGGCGTAAGCCACCCACTTTCCATCGGGGGAAATCTGGCCATTGGTGGTGCTGGCTTTGGTGGCGATAAAGGGCGTCATCTTTTGGGCGGCCACATCCACAATCACCAGGTTCGACCCGCCCGTTCCGGGCTGATAGGAGCAGAGAAGTTGCTGGTCATCGGGCGCCCAGGAATTCGGCAAGGTGTCGTCAACGGCCGAACCGCTCAACACCACCTTGGGAGGCTCCAGGCCGGTTGCCTTTTTGGTGATCAACTGGATCGAGCTGGCGTGAATTGTCCGGTAGGCGATCAGGCTTCCATCGCGGGACCATGTTCCCATCACCTCCTCGGCAGGATCGAAGGTGAAGCGAGAACTGGTGTTGTGGTCGAGGTCCCGGATCCAGATATCCACGTTGGCGCTCTTGAGATCCGCGATGTCGACGGTGGCGCGATGTCCATCGGGCGATATGGTGGGATTCGCCATCACTCCCGGCTCGCCCACCCGGCTGAGTTCCTTGCCGGAGCGGTCATACCAAGTTAAGACGGAGAGGACTGCCCCCGCGCTGGTGTTATAGACCACCGTATCGTTCCCGCCCACCCCGAATGCCCCCCAATAGACCGAAGGCTGGTAAGTAACACGATCAGAAATGACGGTCGGCTCACCTGAGATCGCTCCATGGGCGGCATTAAAAGGAACAGCAATCAACATCCTTCTCTCGTCCACAAAATACAGATGTCCATTCGCGTATCCGGGATTCGAGGGGACGGGCACAACCATCTTCTTGTCATGGGCGGCAAGCGAGCTGAAATAAATGCCATTCGATTGTTGCGGGACAGCTTCGAAGGTGCCTGCCCAGAAGAGGAAATGGTTGCCGTCAGGAAGAAACACGGGCCAGCGATGTGAATTCTCGTTGGCGAGGAAAAGCTTATCGGTTAGAGGTGCGGCGTTAGTGCCGTCGGCGTTGACCCGCCAAAGAGGGCCGCCGGTGTCGGGCGTATACACAATGACGCCGCGGCTGCCCCACGAGCCTCCCCGGCCGTAGGACGCCGCCGCCAGGACTTGGGGCACGCCGCCCGAAATCGCCACCTTCTTCAGCTTGCCGTTGGCAAAGAATCCGAGGTAGGAATCATCCGGCGACCAGAACGGATAAGAAGTCCCCTCCGTGCCTGCCAACATTTCAGCAGTTGGCGAGCCAAGGCGTTCGACATGGAGCATGTCCTCGCCCGACGCATCGTCACGGGCGACGAAGGCCAGCATGCGTCCGTCCGCCGATAGCGCCAGGTTCCCAACTTCCGCTTGGACAGGGATGGTGAACTGCATTCGCTCGGCTGGCGGATGCTGGTTTTGGAGGTAATAAACTGCAAGGAGCGCAGCAACCATCAGCGGCACAGCTACCGCCCACGCAAGCCGCCGAGGCGTCACCGGCGCTGGTTGCGAACCCACCTCCGCAGAATCCGTACCACTCTGCGTTGCCTCGATGGTGATGCGCGCTTCGCCGATGGCTTGCAGCCGGCGCTTCGGACTTTTGTCGAGGCAGCGGCGCAGCAATTCGCGGATTCGCCGCGGCGTCTCAGCCGGCAGGGACGCCCAATTCGGCTCGTCTTTCATTACCGCTGCCAGCACATCGGTGACGGTCTCGCCCTCAAACGCCTGCCGGCCGGTCAGCATTTCGAAGAACACGCAGCCAAAAGCCCAGATGTCCGTCCGCGTATCGACTCGCTTGCCTTTCGCCTGCTCCGGACTCATATAGGCCGCCGTGCCCAGAATCACGCCTGCCTGGGTGGAGCGTGCGGTCAGGGTGGGGGAGTTCGAAATATTGGAGCCCGAGTCGTCGCTGTCTTGCGCCTTGGCCAGGCCGAAATCCAGGATCTTGACCTTGCCGTCAGCGGTAAGCTTGATGTTCGCGGGCTTCAAGTCCCGGTGGATGACGCCTTTTTCGTGGGCGGCCTCCAGCGCCTCGGCGATTTGCTTCGCGATCGGCAGGCCCTCATCAAGAGGAATGGGGCTTTGGGCAATGCGTTCGGCCAGCGTCGGCCCTTCGACCAACTCCATCACCAGCGCGTGCACGCTGCCGGATTCTTCCAGCCCGTGGATGGTTGCGATGTGTGGGTGATTGAGCGAGGCCAGCATCTGGGCTTCGCGGCGGAAGCGCGCCATGCGTTCGCTGTCGGCGGCAAACGCTTCGGGAAGGACCTTCAGCGCAACCTCGCGGCCCAGGCGTGCGTCCCGCGCGCGATAGACTTCCCCCATCCCACCCGCGCCGAGCAGCGCGAGAATTTCGTATGGGCCCAGTTTTGTGCCGGAGGTCAGAGCCATTGGTGAGCGTTATTATACCGTCAGACTACACGGAGACGCCAATCCAAAGACGCGGGGGAGCACTGCCACCTGCTTGCGCCTAATTTCCAAATCCCCCATGGTTCAATTGTGGCTCCGCGTAGTAAACTGTCATTCCCGATTGGGCGCCGAGCGGTGTGGACGGTGGCACCAGCACCCTCGGGTTGGGGGGGTCGGCAGCCCGCCGCCTGATCAGCCCCTTGTAGCGGTCTAACCAACTGCCCGAAGGTGGCGGGCATCGAAGCATTGAGCCAAACAATCCTGCCGGGCTCGGCGCAGGGGGATAATCAGGAAGGCCTTCGGAGGGCAGGGCTCCCGACAAGTCGGGGCAAGCCCCGCCCGGCCTTCCCAACCCGTGGTGAGAGATTCAGGTCAGCATGCCCAGGAGGGCCATTCGATCATGATGAAGAAGACAGTTCAGGGGTTGATGGCGCTGGCAGTTTTGTTAGTGGGGACCGGGCCAGCGCAAGCCCGCGATATCCTCCAGAGCATCCAGCTTGATGTGTTTGCGCTGGGAGGGGGATCGACGCTTGTCGATATGCAAAATTGGCAATCCGCGGGCAGGCCGTTTCATTCGCGATTTGAGCTGGGTCCCAAGTTCACCGTGGGCGTAGCGGTGCCTTACGGAAAGCTTCTCAGCATTGAGACGGCGTTTACGACGGGACCGAACAACTTTTTTGTGACCAATCTCGATGTGTTCCCACATATACAGGCCGATAATTCAATCAGGGAGTACCCCATACGCTTTTATAGCGGCAGCATAGCTGGAGTCGTCCACGCGCCTTTCAACGTTTTTCGCGTAAAACCTTATGCAGAGGGGGGAGTGGAGTACGACCGGTACAGCCCCACGCCTGCGGCGATTACCTTGGCCCAAAACCTTGGAGGCGCTCCCAACGGAGGATTCGCCACGGTGAGCACGGCGATAATCACCCACAACGATAAAGTCGGGATAAGCGTGGGAGGGGGGCTCGACCGCAAGATTATGAAGCGACTGGCCTTTCGCATTGACCTGCGAGATCACATTACTGGTTCCCCCGCTTTCGGCCTCCCCTTCAGGTCGGTTTCGGGTAATACTGCCTTTTTTCCCGCCATCGGGCGCGCCAACAACATTGAATACACGGCGGGATTCGTCTTTCACTTGGGGAAGTTGTGAGCCCGCGGCAGTTCCACGGACCTCCCCTGGTGCACCTCGGGGCCACGCTTGGCAAGGTATCCTGGAAATGCCACTTGTGATAACCTGAATAACGCCCCGCGGGAGTCGAAAGGCGTAACCAGGAGTGGTTCTCTATCGTCAAAACAAAGTGTTAAAATTGTAAGGTGGTCAATCAAGGGAGCTTCCTGGGAACGAGATGGGAGTGGTGGCAAGCACCGCACGACGAAGGAAGACATAAACCCAGCCATCGCAGACCATACTTCCTACGAGGGCATTGAAAGGCAATCGCCTCGGGGTTGTGCCGGTGGTGAGTTGCTATCGGCAGCAAGAGAAGCCCTGTCTTACGGAGACGCACATTTGGCGAAGGATGTCCGTTTTCCTCAGTAACCGCAGAGGCTAATAGATTATGAATCTGGAAAAACCAGACACTCTAGACCGGCATGACGTGCAGGAAACAGTGCCGAACTTTCAAATGACCGAGTCCCCCCCTCCCGGAAAGCCCGGTAGATACGGATGGCTGTGGTTCGTGATCGTGGTTTTGGTGGGATTGGGCGTCTATTATTATTATTTCCGCTCTCATGCAAGTTCTGCCAAGGCGGCCAGTGATTCTGCCCAATCGCCGGGCGGGAGGCCCGGCCGAGGCTCAGGGGCGATTCCTGTGGTTGCCGCACTCGCGCGGAAGGGTGACATCGGAGTCTATTATACCGGCCTGGGGGCGGTAACCCCGATTTATACGGTAACCGTTAAGAGTCAGATATCCGGATATCTGATGCAGGTCTTGTATACGGAAGGCCAGACCGTTCGTAAAGGCGACCCGCTGTTTGAGATTGATCCACGACCCTATCAAGTCATGCTGGAGACTGCACAAGCAGGATTGGCCAGGGATCAAGCCAACCTGGAGAACGCGAAGGTGGATTTGCAACGCTACCAGACACTGGCTCCCCTAAAAGCAATTCCCGAGCAGCAATTGGCGACACAGGAAACCACGGTTAAGCAAGAACAGGCAATCGTGCAAGCGGATCAAGCGCAAATTGATAACGCCAAACTGGATCTCGTCTACTGCCATATCACCGCCCCAATTACAGGTCGTGTGGGCCTGCGGCTCATCGATCCGGGAAATTACGTAACGGCGAACGACTCAACGGGGTTAGTCGTCATCACTCAGATTCAACCCATCAGCGCCATATTCACGCTTGCCGAAGACAAGCTTCCCGCCATCCTGGAAAAAATGCATGCAGGGGCGCGACTGAAGGTGGAAGCCTTCGACCGGGAAATGAAGACCGAGATTGCCGAAGGGTGGCTGGCATCGCTGGATAATCAGATCGACCCGACCACCGGCACGGTCAAATTTCGCGCGAGCTTCGACAACCGGGATGAAAGCTTGTTTCCCAACCAATTTGTCAACGCGCGATTACTGGTGGAAGAAAAGCAAGGCGTAACCCTGATCCCTACGGCCACCGTGCAACGGAACGGGCCGATAACTTATGTTTACCTTGTAAAACCTGATTCCAGTGTCACGGTGCGGACGATTACGATCGATGTCACGGAAGGGGAAGATGCCGAAGTCACCTCGGGCTTGGTCCCCGGTGACCAGGTGGTGATGACGGGTGTCGACAAACTCCAGGAGGGGAGTAAGGTCAGAGTGCAAAAGTCCGGCGAGAGGAGTGGGCGAGGGAGTTCATGAGCCCGTCACGGATCTTTATCCTTCGGCCGATCGCAACGTCGCTGCTGATGGCCGCAATCCTTTTGGCGGGCGCAGTGGCGTACAAACTCTTGCCCGTCTCAGCGCTGCCGGAGGTGGATTATCCCACCATCCAGATCATCACTTCTTATCCGGGGGCCAGCCCGGATGTGATGGCGTCGTCGGTCACGGCTCCTCTGGAGCGCCAGTTCGGCCAGGTGCCGGGGCTCCAGCAGATGACCTCCACCAGCTCCGACGGCAGCTCCGTCATCACCTTACAGTTCAACCTCAGCCTGAATATCGACGTGGCAGAGCAGGAAGTGCAGCAGTCCATCAATGGGGCGGGAACTTACTTGCCTCCAGACCTTCCCACGCCACCCATTTACAGCAAGAGTAATCCTGCCGATGCCCCGATTCTGACCCTGGCGCTCACTTCCAACACGCTGCCCTTGCCGAAAGTCGAGGACCTTGCGGACACGCGCTTGGCGCCGAAGATTTCGCAGTTGCCGGGGGTCGGGCTTGTCAGCATCAGCGGGGGCCAGAAACCCGCCGTGCGGATACGGGCCAATCCGACCTTGTTGGCCTCTTACGGCCTCAACCTGGAAGATCTCCGCAACGCCATCGTGGCCGCCAATGCTAACCAGGCAAAAGGCAACTTTGATGGCCCGCACCAGTCCTATCAAATCGGAGCCAATGACCAGTTGCTTTCTGGCGCGGACTACGCCCCGCTGGTCATCGCCTACCGGAACGGCTCCCCGGTTAAGCTTACCGATGTGGCTACGGTCGGGGACGACGTGGAAAACGTCCGCCAAGCAGCCTGGATGAACGACGGTCCCGCCGTAATCGTGAATATTCGGCGTCAGCCGGGCGCGAATATCATCTCGGTTGCCGATCGCATCAAGAGCCTTCTTCCGCAGCTCACCAGTACGATGCCCTCATCCGTCAAGGTCAGCATTCTGACTGACCGGACCAGCACCATCCGGGCGTCGGTAGCAGACGTGCAATTCTCGCTTATGTTGGCAATCGCGCTGGTGGTGATGGTGATCTTCTTGTTCTTGCGAAACCTTGCTGCCACCGTGATACCCAGCGTCGCCGTTCCCTTGTCCTTGGTGGGGACTTTCGGGGTCATGTACGCACTCGGCTATAGCTTGAACAATTTGAGCTTAATGGCCTTGACCATTTCGTCAGGTTTCGTCGTCGATGATGCGATCGTGATGATCGAGAACATTACCCGCTACATCGAAGAAGGCGAGCCGCCGCTTCAGGCAGCGCTAAAAGGGTCTGAGCAAATTGGCTTCACCATCGTTTCTCTGACCGTCTCCCTGATTGCCGGGCTCATCCCTTTGTTGTTCATGGGGGACATTGTCGGACGCCTCTTCCGCGAATTTGCCGTTACCTTGGCGGTAACCATCCTGGTTTCCTTGGTCGTATCGCTGACGCTGACGCCCATGATGTGCTCCAAGCTGCTCAGGCACCATACCGCAGCCGAGCAAGGAAGGTTGTACCGCGCGACGGAAGCGGGGTGGAACGGGTTGCTCGGCCTTTATGACCGGACCCTCCAGGTGGTGCTTCGCCATCAGACCGCGACTTTGCTCGTGGCCATCGCGACCCTCCTTTCCACCGCGCTGCTTTACACCTACATACCCAAAGGGTTTTTCCCGATTCAGGATACCGGGGTCATTCAGGGGGTTTCCGAAGCAGCGCAGACGGTTTCTTTTCCGGAGATGTCCACAGAACAGCAGGCGCTGGCGAGTGCCATCCTGAAAGATCCGGCTGTCGATAACCTTTCCTCCTTTATCGGCATCGATGGGACGAACACCACGCTGAATAGTGGGCGCATACTCATCAATCTGAAGCCGAAGGATCAGCGCAAGGTCAGTGCCAGCGATGTCATTCGGCGCTTGCAGCCGGAGTTGGCCCGTGTGCCGGGAATCACCCTATACATGCAACCCGTGCAGGATATCACTGTGGAGGACCGCGTCAGCCGCACGCAGTTCCAGTACACTTTGGAAGATCCCAACGCCGACGAGCTGGATACTTACGCGCCCCGCATGGTCAAGAAATTGCAAGAGTTGCCCGAGTTGCGCGATGTGGCAAGTGATCAGCAGGTGGGAGGGCTGCGCGCCAAGCTGGTCTTCGACCGCAACACGGCTTACCGCCTGGGCATCACGCCCTCCACCATTGATCAAACACTTTATGACGCTTACGGGCAGCGGGAAGTGTCCACGATCTTTACCCAGCTGAACCAGTACCACGTGGTGTTGGAAGTGAAACAAGATTTTCAGCAGAACCCCTTGGACCTTCGTGACCTCTTCATCCGCACCAATGCGGCCACCAGCGCTGCCGGATCGGCGGGATTGGTATCGGGTGGATCGTCTTCCAGCCAGTTATACGGACCGACAAGCTCCCTGACCGCTGCCACGACCAGCCTCATGAACTCCACCTCCTCTTCCGGCCTGTCCTCCACGATCGCATCGGATACTGCCTTTGGTGGGGGACAGATTGCCTCTACCTCGCATTTCCCCAACGGTGGCCAGGTGCCGCTGGCCGCCTTCACGCACATCGAGGAGATGAACTCTCCCATTACCGTGAACCATCAAGGCCAATTCCCGGTGGTCACCCTCTCGTTCAATCTGGCTCCTAATGCTTCCTTGGGGGACGCCGTTAAGGCTGTCAATCAAGTGAAAGATGATCCCGTTCTCGGCTTGCCGGCGAGTATCCAGGGGTCATTCCAGGGCATGGCCCAAGCCTTCCAAGCCTCGTTGGCGAATGAGCTGTTGCTGATTCTGGCGGCAGTGGTTACGGTCTATATCATTCTGGGCGTCTTGTATGAAAGCTACATCCACCCCATCACCATTCTCTCCACCCTGCCTTCGGCGGGCGTCGGGGCGCTGCTGGCCCTTGAGGTCACCCATAACGATTTCAGCGTCATTGCGTTGATCGGCCTCGTCCTCTTGATTGGCATCGTCCAAAAAAACGCCATCATGATGATCGATTTTGCACTGGAAGCAGAGCGCAAGGAAGGCTTGACGCCGATCAACGCCATCTATCAGGCCTGCCTCCTGCGCTTCCGGCCGATTATCATGACCACGATGGCTGCGTTGCTGGGCGGTGTTCCCCTGGCGCTGGGTACAGGCACCGGGTCGGAGCTCCGACGGCCTTTGGGCATTAGCATCGTCGGCGGTCTGATCTTCAGCCAGATGTTGACACTGTACACGACTCCGGTCATCTATCTCTGGTTCGATCGACTCGCCAAACGGTTCTCGGGCAGGCAGGGGACCCTGCCAGGATCCGACCCGGTCCCGGCGGGATAAGCCATGAATATTTCCGAGCCCTTCATCCGCAGGCCGATTGCTACGACGCTCCTGGTCATCGCCGTGTTCCTGGCCGGGACTGTGGCTTTCCGCCTGCTGCCAGTGTCGCCGCTGCCCCAGGTGGACTTCCCCACCGTTTCGGCGTCTGCCGGCTTGCCGGGCGCCAGCCCCGAAATCATGGCCTCCTCAGTTGCCACCCCACTGGAGCGGCAGTTTGGCCGCATTGCGGCGGTCACCGAGATGACCTCGTCGAGTAACCTCGGGTCCTCAAATGTCACCCTGCAATTTGACTTGAACCGGAACATTGACGCTGCCGCGCGCGACGTCCAAGCCGCCATCAACGCTGCCCGTGGTTACCTGCCTACCAACCTGCCCAGCAACCCGTCGTACCGAAAAGTGAACCCCGCCGATTCTCCCATCTTCATGATCGCGCTCACCTCAGACGTGCTGCCGAAGAGCAAGATATACGATTATGCCTCCTCCATCCTGGCGCAGAAGTTGTCGCAGGTGGACGGGGTGGGCCAGGCGAACGTGGGCGGGGGCGCTTTGCCGGGCGTTCGAGTGGAATTGAATCCGAACTTGCTTAACAAATATGGTATCGGGTTGGAGCAGGTGCGGGGCGTGTTGAGCAATGCGAATGCCAACGTACCCAAGGGGCACTTTTCGGACGGTTTCCGCATGTGGGAGGTGGGCGCCAACGATCAACTCTTCCACGCGAGTGATTATCGACCTCTGATCGTGGCTTACAAAAATGGTTCGCCCGTCAGCCTCTCGGATGTCGCCGAAGTGCGTGACGCTTCGGAATCAATTCGCACCTCAGGCTATGCCAACGGCAAGCCTTCAGTGCTGGTCTTCCTCATGCGCCAGCCCAACGCCAATATTATCGACACCGTGGACCGCGTCCGGGCTCTGCTGCCCCAGCTCAAAGCGGACATCCCCCCGACGATCGATATGCGCGTGGCCATGGATCAGACCATGACCATCCGCGCCTCCGTTCGCGACGTGGAACGAACCCTCATCATCTCCGTAATTCTGGTGATCGTGGTGGTTTTCGTTTTTCTCCGCAACGCGCGGACCACGTTTATCCCCAGCGTGGCCGTGCCCGTGTCCCTGGTAGGGACCTTCGGGATCATGTACTTGTTGGGCTACAGTCTCGACAATCTTTCTTTGATGGCACTTTGCATCTCGACGGGCTTTGTGGTTGATGACGCGATTGTGGTGATTGAAAACATCACGCGTTATCTGGAAAGAGGGATGACGCCGTTCGCAGCGGCGCTTCAGGGCGCCCGGGAGATTGGCTTCACCGTCCTCAGCATCAGCGTTTCGCTGGTGGCGGTGTTCATCCCCTTACTGCTGATGGGGGGAATTGTGGGCCGGCTGTTTCGCGAGTTCGCCGTGACCCTCTCCGTGGCCATCGCCGTCTCCCTGGTTGTGTCGCTCACCGCGACGCCCTCCATGTGCGCGCATCTGTTGCGGCAGCACGAATCCCATGGGTTGATGTATCGGACCTCCGAACGCGCCTTCAACTGGGTGGTGAAGTCTTATGGAAGGACCTTGGCTGCCGTGCTGCGCTTTCCTGCCATTACCATGGCAGTATTGTTGGCGACCATCGCCCTAAACGTTTATCTCTACATCCACGTTTCCAAAGGGTTCTTTCCGCAGCAGGATAACGGACGCATCAGTGGCTCGATTCAAGGTGACCAGGATACGTCGTTTCAAGCCATGGACGGGATTTTGCGTCAGATGATCGCTATTGTGGACGCCGATCCTGCGGTGGACACGGTCAACGGTTTTACCGGTGGTGGCGGACCCCGCGGCGGCGCCATGAACACCGCCAATATGTTCATCGCGCTCAAGCCGCCCGAGGTGAGAAAAATCAGCGCCGACCTGGTCATTGCGCGGCTGCGGCCCCAGCTTGCCCGGGTGCCGGGCGCCACGCTCTATATGCAAGCCAATCAAGACGTGCGCGTGGGGGGCCGCTTTGGCGCTTCCCAGTATCAATTCACCATGCGGGGTGACAATCTGAAGGATCTGCAAGCTTACGGCCCCCGCATGCTCCAGGAGTTGAGAACCATTCCCCAGATCGCGGATGTGAACAGCGATCAGCAGGACCGCGGACTCCAAGCCTTCGTGCAATATGATCGCGCTACCGCGGCGCGCTTCGGCATTTCGCCGCAATTGATTGACAACACCCTTTACGATGCTTTCGGCGAGCGTCAGGTCTCAACGATGTATACTCCGCTGAATCAGTATCACGTGGTCATGGAAGTGGCCCCCGAATTCTTGCAGAATCCGTTGTTCCTGCGCCAACTCTACGTGCGCTCGCCGGCGGGGCAGGAAGTTCCACTGAGTGCCTTCAGCAAATATGAGCCCATTACCGCGCCGCTTTCGGTGAACCACCAGAGCCTCTCCCCCTCGGTGACCATCTCCTTCAATCTCATGCCAGGTATCGCATTGGGAGATGCTGCCGATGCCATTACCGAAAGCGCCGCAAAGATTGGTTTGCCCGCGACCATTCGCACGGGTTTCGCCGGAACCGCCCAAGCCTATCAAGATTCACTGGGCAGCGAGCCCCTGCTGATCGCCGCCGCACTCATTTCGGTTTACTTGGTGCTCGGGATCCTCTATGAAAGCTACGTTCATCCCGTTACCATTATCTCCACGTTGCCGTCGGCGGGCGTGGGCGCGCTGCTGGCGCTCATGCTCACGCATACGGACCTCACGGTGATCGCCATCATCGGAATCATTCTGTTGATCGGCATTGTGAAGAAGAACGCCATACTGATGATTGACTTTGCTCTGGCCGCTGAGCGCAATGAAGGCAAGTCTTCCCGGGACTCGATTTATGAAGCGTGCTTGTTGCGCTTCCGCCCCATCCTGATGACGACGATGGCAGCGATGCTGGGCGCACTGCCGCTCGCCCTCGGCACCGGCACCGGATCGGAATTTCGCCGTCCCCTGGGAATCGCCATCATCGGCGGGCTGGCCGTCAGCCAGTTGCTGACGTTGTACACGACTCCGGTCGTGTACCTCTATTTTGACCGGTTACAAAATTGGCGCCATCGGGTTCGGGAAACAGGTCCCGCGGAGATCGGGCCCCTGGCCCCGGAGCTCTAACTCCTAGAAAGCAGTAAGCAGAAAGCTGTAAGCAGAAAGCAGAAAGGGGAAGTTAGATGGAAAGTTGGGCGCTGCGAAGGCAAGAGTCAAAAATCAAAGGGCAAAAGTCAAGACCCAGACCGCACGCACTTTTGACTCTTACCTTTTGCGCTATGCCTTTTGACTTTTCTTTTTCCCTACCGCCCACCGCCTTCTGCCTCCTGCTTACTGCTTTCTGCCTCCTGCTTTCTTCTTGCCGGGTTGGTCCGAATTACAGCCGCCCGCCCGCGCCCGCACCAACGGCGTACAAGGAGCTCCCGCCCGCGAGCTCTCCCCAGGCGGCTGAGTTTGCGCCGGCCCAGCCCAGCGACGCCGTCGCCCGCGGAAAATGGTGGGAAGTCTATAACGACCCGGAGCTCAATTCCCTGGAAGAACAGGTGAGTATCTCCAACCAGAATCTCATTGCGGCGGAAGCCCAATTCCGCGAGGCGAAACTCGCCGTGAAGATCGCGCGCTCCAACCTTTACCCTACCGTTTCCGCCGCTCCTTCCATTGTGAATGCGCGCGCTTCCGTTACCGGAACTGCGGGTAATCAAGCCTTTACGCCTAGTTCGCGCACCACCTATGACCTGCCGGCGAGCGTGTTCTACGAAGCTGATCTCTGGGGGAGTATCCGGCGCAGCATCCAGGCTAGCGCGGAGGCCGCGCAAGTCAGTGACGCCCAGTTGGAGAATGCGCGGCTGTCTTACCAAGCGGAACTTGCGCAAGATTACTTTGAGCTGCGTGGTGCGGATGGTGAGAAGGAGTTGCTCGAAACCACCGTGAAGTCCTATCAGGATTACCTCAAGCTCACGCAAGACAGGTTTAGTTTTGGTGTGGCGTCGGGCTCAGACGTTGCCCAGGCGCAGACCCAACTGAATACCGCTCGGGCCCAGTTGATTGACTATGATGTGGCGCGCGCACAGTACGAGCACGCCATTGCCGTCCTGACGGGCAAGGCCCCCGCAGACCTTTCCATCTCTTACTCTCCCATCAAGATCACGCCGCCACCCGTGCCTGTGGGAGTTCCTTCTACCCTTCTGGAGCGCCGGCCTGATATCGCCGCGGCTGAGCGGCAGATGGCCGCGGCTAACGAGCAAATCGGAATTGCCCAGGCTGCTTATTACCCAACCCTTTCCCTCAGCGGCACGGCAGGCTTGGAAAGTACGGCTTTCTTAAAGTGGATTTCCTGGCCGAGCCGTTTCTGGTCAGTGGGGCCGACGTTGTCGGAAACTCTCTTTGACGCCGGCAGACGCCGCGCGGCGGTCAATCAGACACTAGCTGCCTATGACGCCACGGTGGCAAATTATCGCCAGACGGTTCTTGTGGGCTTCCAGCAAGTCGAAGATAATCTGGCAGCGCTGCGCGTGCTGGAGAAAGAAGCCCAAGCCGAGAACGATGCCGTCACCGCTGCCCAAAGCGCGCTGGATATTTCCACTTACCAGTACAAGGCCGGCACTGTGAACTACCTAACTGTCATCACCGAGCAAGCCATCCTTCTGCAAGACCAGGTGCAAGCCCTGAATATTCTGACGCGCCGCATGAGCTCCAGCGTGCTTCTGATTGAAGCCCTGGGCGGCGGTTGGGATTCCTCAAAACTTCCTGCAATGAACGATTTGAAGAAGGGCGGCAAGTAGCCCCGGAATTCCGGGATGGTTCGCCTCCACTAACCTCCACTATTCCATTGCAGGATTTCATCCGCAAGGCCGTCCGGTGCGTCCTTGGGGGTTAGGTCCCGAAAATTCTGAAAGCGATGGAAAGTAATAAAGTTGGCGTTGTGGAACGAATTGGCCCCACCCAAGCCATCGTCGTATGCCGTACGCGATAAGGCGACCAGGTCATTCCCATCAAACTGGAAGTCCACGTATTGGAAGGCGTGGAATTGGACTTCGGGATGGTGCAGCACGACCGTGCGGATTGTCCAGTGGTAGAGATCGGGAGAGTTGATCATCGCCAACGTGTTGCGGGTTCGGTCAGGCCGGAACCCCGCGTGGCGCTTCGGCACCCAGTTGCTCAGGCTCCAATAGAGTTTGCTCGCCGGGTCGTAGCGGACAATGAATTTCTTGCAGCCCCCGGGGAAGTTGATGAAATCTCTCAGGGGATCGAAGCCCAGGATTGTGCCCTCCCGGCAGGTCCTGCCCACCAGGGCCTTTTCCTGTGGTTCATCGTAACTTACCCGATACAAGGTTACGGGCGTTCCCGTGGGACCGGTGGTGATCGTCCCTTCGACGAGGCCGTGAAACCCACCTTGCAGGAATGTCGGGTTGGAAACAATAGGAGTGGAGTACGTCCAACTGGAGTTTTTCAGCAGATCGGCCTTGAGCGGGGCCGACATGACGAAAAACCGGAAGGAAGTTCCCCATCCGCGCGGGCCCAGAAGATCAAAGACTGATCCGAACCAGAGGCGGCCATTGCCACGGATGATGCTGCCGGCGTTCGTCTGGACCGGAACATCAGGGCGCAGCAGGCCGTTTCCAGCGTCCGCGGGAGTTGTCCAGGTTTGTCCCCAGTCCGATGATTTGCGTATGAGGAGCCGGCTGTCCCGGGAATTCGTCGATCCGATTAGGTACAAGGCCTTGCGATGAACAAACAGGGTCGACCAGAACGCCGGCTGCACTTTGTCCAAGGGTTGCCACGTCTGGCCGCGATCGCGCGAGATGAACACGCGCGTGACTCCACTGGTGTGCTCCGTCGAGCCCGGGCCGAATTCATCGCAGGTGGCGCAATACCGGCCATCGGGTAGGATGACGAGGCTGGGTGAGGAAAGATAGATACCTGTGCTTGCCGGCGAGTGCGACACCACCACTCCGGGGACTTGGGAGAAACCCTCTCCCCCGCCGGGGAAAAAGAATGCTCGGGTGAGACTCCCGCCCCCCATCAAGCCTCCGCCCAGCGCGGCAACTTCCAAAAACCTCCGGCGACTCCACTTCATTCCTCCCCCTCTCCGATCACCACCCCGGCGGGATCGCAGCAAGGTCCCGCCTCGGCTAAGGTCCGAACCGCAGGAGCGAAATCAGCATTCTACAACCGTTTAAGACGGTGGCGAAGTCCGGCCGCATCATGTTAGTTTACAGGTAGGGCGCGCCGGGCAGAGTCCGAGAATTCCGTGATTTCAGATTCGAGTTCGCTTCATGCAGGGGAGCATGAACATGGTTACAAGCGACCGCGTGCGAATTCCGTTGATTGCCGCAATTGCGACGTTTGGGCTGCATCTGGCGGGTAATCCGCACTATGGATATTTCCGCGATGAGCTCTATTTCATCGTTTGTGGGCAGCACCCGCAGTGGGGCTACGTTGACCAGCCTCCGGTGGCGCCGCTACTCGCCGCCGGAACGCAAATGTTGGGTCACTCGCTTGTGCTCTTGCGCGCAGTCCCCGCATTCTTTGCCGCCGCGGCCGTGTACGTTACGTGTTTGCTTGCCAGAGAGTTGGGGGGAGGCGCCTTTGCAGAGATGCTCGCCGCGCTCGTGGTGTTTTTCGCTCCCGTGCTGATGAACTTCGGGATGAAGATTTCTCCTGACATGGTCGGTCTTTGGCTTTGGCCGCTGGCGGCACTCTACACGCTGCGCCTCGCGAAGGGCGCCGATCCCCGCGGGTGGCTGATGGTGGGCGCTGTCATGGGGATCTGCCATCAGAGCAAATACAGCGTGGTGTTCTTCTTTGCAGCGTTGCTGCTCGGCTTACTCCTCACACACGAGAGGAGGATTCTCTTCTCGCGCTGGTTCCTCGCGGGTTGCGGGGTTTGTGGGCTGATCGCTTTGCCGAATTTCCTATGGCAGGCATACTACGGTTTTCCCATGCTGGAACTCTTGCGCAATGGTCAGCACGGGAAGAACCTGATCGTCAGCCCAGTGCAATACATGTTGCAGGAACTCCTCATCACCAATGTATTTCTTTCTCTGGTGTGGATTATTGGCTTGGTCTGGCTCTTGTGGAACGCGCGCCTGCGTTTTCTGGGTTACACGTACCTCCTCCTGATTGCCATCATGCTCGTGCTACATGGAAAACACTACTATCCCGCCGACGTATACCCGTATCTGATGGCGGCGGGGGGCGTGGCGATCGAAGCCTGGACAAATCGATGGAAAGGGCTTCGGCCGATCATGGTCGCAACCGT
Organism: Terriglobia bacterium; assembly: GCA_049522495.1. Taxonomy (GTDB): domain Bacteria; phylum Acidobacteriota; class Terriglobia; order UBA7540; family UBA7540; genus Bog-366. Next base: position 9,863 of record JBEKNU010000029.1, on the reverse strand, counting down.
GATTCTCTTGGGGCTCGTTTTCGTTCCCTTCGCTATGCCGATCCTCCCGGAAGAGAGGGTGGTTTCGTACTCAGAGGGGTTGATGCGCGCGTTGCACATCCAGCGCCAGACGCTGGCCACGGAACACCAACGCGCGGCCGCGCTTCCGCAAGATTGGGCGGATATGCACGGCTGGCCTCAACTTGCCGCGACCGTGGCGAATGTTTATCGGTCCCTATCGCCCGGTGACCGCGCGCAGGCGGTCATCGTCGCGCAGAACTACGGCGAAGCCTCTGCGATCGATTTCTTCGGACGCCAGTACGGATTGCCGCCGGTTATCAGCGGCCACAATCAGTATTATCTTTGGGGAACGCGCGGTTACAGCGGTAACGTGCTCATCGATGTGGCCGGCGACTGCGGCGCCCGCGCGCATCTATTTGCCACGAGCCAGCGCGCGGCGACCTTCACATCCCCGTGGATTATGCCGTACGAAGACGGCATACCCATCATGGTTTGCCGCGGCATCCAGGAACCTCTCGCAGAGTTGTGGCCGAGGATTAAATCTTACGAATAGGGTGGATTTCTCCAGACGCTCGGGCGTGAGTGGGAAGCTTTAAGCGGGCTGCGCGCGCACAAGCTGGGGGATCTCGCGGTTACCACTTGGGGTAATATGTCACCTCGGCAGGCCGCTTGGGGTCTTCAATCCAAGAGCCCATCGCCTGGCTCTTCGACATTTCGTGATACTTCGCAAGCTTATCGAAATCCAATTCCACGCCTAACCCGGGGCCGGTCGGCACCGCCATGCTGCCGTTCTCATAGGGCAGCTTGCCACCCTTGATCACATCGTCGAGCAGGTGGTGATAGTGGGAATCGCACGCCGCCGAGAGGTTCGGCAGGACGGCAGCGAGGTGCAACATGGCCGCCTGTGAAATCCCTAACTCCGTCCCGCTGTGCATGCTGATGTCCAGGCTGAAAGTCTCGCAAACCTGCGCAGCCACGCGCGCACGATGGATTCCTCCATACCAATGCGGGTCCAGCAGGATCACGTCCAGCGCATCCTGTAGGACGGCGGCGGGTAAATCATCAAAGGAGAAGACCGACATGTTGGACGCGAGCGTCACCCAGGGCGCCTTGCGATTGACGCGCGCCAGGCCCCGGATCCCCCAAGCGGGATCCTCCAGATACTCCGGGTCATAATCGCGCAATTGCCTGGCAACGCGAATCGCCGTGGAGACGGACCAGACCGCGTTGGGATCCATGCGGATTTTATGACGGGGAAAAGCCTTGCGCAGGGCGATGAATGTCGCGATCTCCTCCTCCACGGGAAAAACCCCGTTCTTATATTTGATCGTTTGGAAGTTATATTTCTGCACGAGTTCCTTTGCCCAATCCACCATCTGTTCGGCATTGGAAACCTCGCCCCTTCCGTGCGGGTTGGCGTAGCGGTAAAAGAGGTAAGCGCAGAACGGGATGCGATCACGCACTTTCCCACCCATTAGGTCCGACACGGGCCTGCCCAGGGCTTTGCCTTGTAAGTCGAGGCAGGCAAACTCGACCGCCGCAAAGGGCAGGATGTGGCCGAAGAGCTTGAGGGCCCCAGGCGAGGCGAGCTTCCAGCGGATGCGCTCCAGTTGAAACGGGTCCTCGCCGCGAAGCGAAGAGCGGAATTCTTCCAGTTGGCCTTCGCGCGCTTTCCCGCCATAGCATTCGCCCAGGCCCACCAGGCCTTCATCGGTTTTCAATTGCACAATGATGCGGGAGAACCCCGGGTGTGCGCCTTGCGAATAGCGCAGAGGCGCCTCAATGGGGACAAATACGGGAGTGTATTCCAGATCGACAATTTTCATTTTACGCCCAGCCGTTGTCGGCGAGCCCTGAGGCGGGCAAGTGCACCGACGACCGGCGGCCGCTCCCTTGGATCAGGATTCCGTTCTTGGTGACTTGGATGTCGCGCACCGCGCCAAAATCCTCCGGGACCATTGCGAGAAAGCTTACGTAGCTGGCGGTCGTCTTCCCTTTTGCCGGAACAGTGGAAAAGGTTGGCGTGTCGAGCATCGGGGACAGTGCGAACGCCTCCCGCCGCGTTACGGGAGAGGGTGTTGAGCCGAACTCGAGCCCGCGCGTTTGGCAGCGCCCATTCCACGGCGCCGCAGCTCTCGCCTGGTTCTCTTCCCAAATCGCCACCCAGGGAAAATCAGCGCGACGGAAGCAATAGCCCAACAGAAGGCGGTTGGGTAGGTTAAGCGCCGCGACGTATTGCACTTGGCGGCGTGGATTCAGCAAAAGCGACACCAGAAATCCCAGTCCCTGGCGTGCGAAGGGGCGCGTAAGATCAATGCTCCCGCGGGCCTGCGACGGGGCGAAGGGCCAATGGAAGCTTCGACCCGCGGCGAGCAGGTCGTTGCCTCCGTAACCGGCAGGGTGGGTTCTCCCCCGCGTGGCGGAGATCGCGATGCGGCTGGTTTCGTTCCCCAGAAAGGGCGGCCCCAGGGTGACGTGTTGGGTCCAATGGAAGAAGTGGTCGGCCTTCTTTTCGTTGAGGACGGTTTCTGCAAAATAGGCCACGGACTCGCCGCGCCGCAGGCGGATTTCACGGGTGAAGCGCAGGCCCGCCACCGGCAGGCGCACCCCAAGGGTGAGACTGACCTCTCGCGAAGTCGCGTGGAGCTTGGTCTTTCGCCATTTGGCCGAAGGCGCTTCCCCATGCGTCGAGAGGCCTTGTGCAGCTTCTTCCTCCGAGGGCGGGCCGAAATAATCCAGGCAAATATTGTGGCCGGCGATGCCGGAAAGCAGTTTCCCTTCATTCACCGGACCGTATTCCGCCGCGTGTTTTTCCGCCCGATATTGGTAAGGCTCCATGGACTTCCACGGTGGAACCCAGAGAGGATTGAGAGCGGGCAATCCCGTACTGGGCAGAAACTGAAACTCCGCTATATGGCCCCCTCCGGGCAGGGTCACCATTTCCACGAGGTCATTGTGGAGCGTATACGCCTCGCGCCCGTTCCATTGGGTTTTCAAGCATGCAAGTTGGGTGGTCATGAGGGTGTTTTCCTTTTTGGTCTGCTTTACTGCGGGAATGATAATGCCTCACGGCTTCGGCGCTGGCAAGCCCCCTTCCTGGAACGCCATTCCGCCCACCGGGACAAGTATCCCGCCATCGACCGCGACTGCCGCGCCCGTGATAAAGGAGGCGAGGTCACTTGCCAGAAAAATTATGAGGCGAGCCACCTCCTCGGGCTTGCCCATCTTCCCGCGTAGGTGTATCCGGTTAATGGCCGCCAAAGCGCCTTCCGGATCGGGGCCAAGTGACACCGCCCAGCGTAACATCGGCGTATCGATGGCACCCGGCATCACGCAGTTCGCCCGGATGTTTTGCTTGGCGTAATCGAGCGCGAGGCAACGCGTGAGTCCCAGCATGCCATGCTTGCTGACGACGTAGTGCACGGAGTTGCTTTGCGCGGCGACCGACTGCGCTGAACCCGTATTGACAATGGCCCCGCCGCCGCGCTTGATCATCACCGGGATCACATATTTCGACATGAGGAAGGCGCTCTTCAGGTTGACGTTGAGCACCAAGTCCCACTCTTCCTCCGAGCAGGTGGTCGCGGAAGCATAACGCTGAATGCCGGCATTGTTGATAAGGATGTCGATTCCGCCCAACTTCTTCGCGATCTTGGCGATGCCCGCCTCAACTTGGGCGCGCTTGCTGACATCGAACGAAAAAAATTCCACCCGGCCACCGCCTTGGCGCAATTCTTTCGCGGCGCGCCGGCCGGCCTTTTCGTCAAGATCCACCACGGCCACGGCAGCATGACGTTGCGCAAATTCCCGGCAGCATGCCGAACCGATTCCCGAGGCGCCACCGGTCACGACAACAATTTTATTTTGAAAATCCATGGTGAAGGGTCCTCCTTGCGCTTAATTTGCTGCCTTGCCTTCCCGCATGAGCAACTCAAGATAAGAGGCGTGGCTCGGCCCGTGGACGACCGTCTGATGGGCCACCTTGAACTGCGCATCCTTTTCGGGTTGATTGCCGGTGTTGGTGTTACGCGAGAACGCGGGGAAGCTGCTGCTGGAGATTTCCAGGCGTAGCCGATGGTCTTTCAGGAAAACGTTGTCCGTAAAACCAACATCGATTTTGAATTCGTAAACCTCTCCGGGAGTTAGCATCTCCGGATGCTCGAAGGAGTTGCGGTAGCGGGCGCGCAAGATGGCATCCGTCAGGTTCATGGCGTATCCGGTGGGGTCGACGTCCAGTACTTTGGCGGTCCAGTCCGTGTCCCGGGCGTCGCTCGATGCGAAAAGGTGTACCGCGACTGGGCCTGCCGCTTCCACATCCTTGGAGAAGGGAGGAGTGGTATACACCAGCACGTCGGAGCGCTCTTCCACGGGGCGTTGGTCGCGAACTCCCCACATTCCCGGGATGAGGTTGGGCGAGTATCCCCCGCCATGGGTCGGCGCCGGGTTGGCGGGATCATAAGTGAAGTGATCCAACCTTTCCTCGCGGGGAGGCGTGTCAACCAGGGTGCCATCTCCCATCAAGGTATTTGAGTGTCCATGGCTATTCAGAAAATAGTGCACCGGTTGGGTGGCAGGCGGGGGCCAATCCGGCAAGTGCTCCCAGGTATTCCGGCCCAGCACAAAGACGTCCACGCGCGCATCCTGATCGGCCCCGTTTTCCACGCCGCGAACGTAATGGTCGAGCCAACGCAGTTCCCGAGGGCGCAATTCCACCACGATTTGCTTTCCAAAGTCCTTGTCGCCAATGACCGGCCCGTACTTGCCATGCCCCCAGGGTCCCCACACTAGTCTTTCGGCGCTTCGCGCGGCCGCGTTGGCGCCGTGGTCGATTCCCAGGAAATCGTCCATGGTCCCTTTTTGGAATAAATCGTACCAGCCACCGTAAAGAAATACCGGCACATGGAGATTCCGGGGGACGCCCACCCAGCCCATCGCCCGCCAATATTCATCATAAGAGGGGTGATCGATCCAATCGTCATAGAAGGGTTGACGGAATCCTATTTCCTCGAGCGCCGAGCTGACGGGAAGGTGGCCCAGCAATTCCGGCCAGTGGATGAAGTCTCCTACACCCAGCAACGTGTGCCGGGCGGTTTGGATGGCCCACGACATCATGCCGAGTTTGAAGGCGCCTCCGGGGTAGACAGTCGTGCTGTATAAATCGGAAGGGCAGAACCCCGTAATCATCCCCGCGAGCGCAGGATTGTCGCGGGTTGCTGCGAGCCACTGGTCCATGGCGTTGTAGGAATCGCCCATCGTCACCACTTTACCATTTGACCAAGGTTGGCGCGCTGCCCAGGCGATGGTGTCCTGTCCGTCGTCGGGCTCGTGCGCAAAGGCGTACCAGGCGCCGTCAGAATCGTATCGGCCACGCGTATCTTGGATCACCACAGCGTATCCGTGGGGCGCAAAGTAAACTCCCGCACCCTTCCCACCTGCCTTGCCGTAGGGCGAACGCTCGAGGAGCACCGGATAGCGCCCCGTCTGCGCCGGGAGGTAAATGTCGGCCGCCAGTATCGTGCCGTCGCGCATGGGCACAGGGGCATTCGGCACCATGCGTATGCTTTCCTCCGCAGCGCCCGGCGAGGTCAGGGAGAGGCAAAGAATTACACCGGATGCCAACGCGACCACAGCGTAGGGTCTCATTTTTATCCTCTGAGGCATTGAACCTAACGCGCCCTCGCTACCCGTGCGGTGACGGGGCGGCATCGCGCGGTCGAAGATACCAATCGATGGCATCCGCATCGGCAAGTTTCTCGGGCTGCTGGTGCGCTTCGGGATGCGTTGCCCGGAAGATCCCCAGCATATCCGAGGAGAATTTTTGCACGAGAGCAGGGTGTTGATCCGCCACGTTGCGAAACTCGCCGGGGTCCGAGGTGAGATCATACAAACGGACGTAACGGCCGGGCGTGGGGTTATCGGTGATATATCCGTCCGTGCGGGCTCGCCGCCCGCTGCAGTGGACGAACTTCCACTCCCTCGTCCGAACGCAGGCTTCTTCGTTTTCGAGATACTCGCTGAAGATCTCATCCCTGGGTTTTTCTACCCGCTTACCCTCGACATAGGCACGGAGGCTTTGACCGTGATTGATCTCGAACCGTTCGGCGCCGAGGAGGTCGAGGATGGTCGGGCCGACATCCACGGATTCAGTGAAATCCGTAACCACGCCGCGCGCAATCCTGCCGGGCCATCGCATCATCAAGGGCACCCGCAATGCCGGGTCGTAGCAGCAGTGTTTTTCAAAGCGGCCGTGCTGGCCCAGGCTGTAACCATGATCGGCCATGTAAATGACCAACGTGTCGCGATCCAGTCCGAGTTCGTTGAGCTTGGCAAGGACTGTGCCTATGCTACGGTCAAGGAAAGCCACCGACGTGTAATCCGCCGCGATGATGCCTTGCTTATCCGCCGCACTGAGGCCGCGAAAAATCAGCGGTATCTGGGGAGGATCCTCCGGACCAACCGCCGGCACCGGGAAGGATTGGGGATCAAATCGATTTCGGTCCTCGGTGGGGAAATCGAACGGTGAGTGTGGTGTCTGAAAGCTTACCCACAGGGCGAACGGGTCATTGCGGTGTTCCGTCAAGAACTGGCAGGCGTGTTGCGCCGTCCACGTATTCTTCATGCCCGCCTCGAACCGGGGGAAGGGAAGTTTGTCGGCATTCAGCCAGACGCGCGCGGGATCGTGGAAGGGCCTCCACCGGGGTTTGGTGCGAATGCCCTCGGGCACCTGCTCGGGGCCGACGTCGTGCAGCCAGCGAGTTTCCGCAACATCTTCCGTGCACGCGGTCAGGAAGCCATGCATACCAGGGGTTCCGGGGCGATTGAAGTGCATCTTCCCGAAGACAGCGGTCACGTATCCCGAGGCGTCGAGGTTTTTCGCCAAGGTCGGCTTGCTCTCATCCAGAGGAGTGCTCAGGACCGTGACACCCGCCGAGTGCGGCAACTGCCCAGTGAGAATCGATTGGCGAGAGGGTGTACATACAGGAGCATTGCAGTAGTTCGCGGCAAACCGCGTCCCTTCGGACGCCAACCGATCGAGGTTCGGGGTTTGGGCCCTTTGGTTTCCATCGACGCGAAGCACGTAGCCCGCATGGTCGTCGGCGAGGAGAAACAGCAGATTCGGTTTGCGATCTGTGGGCCGTGCCACCGTACCGCGCGCGGTTCGGGTTAACAGTCCAGATGCCGCGCCGGCAAGTCCGCCAAGAAACGTCCTCCTCGTCTGCATCGGTAGGTACCCCCGCTTTCGAATAGTATTCCAGCGATCTGCTTTTTCATAGACCTTTGATCAGCGTGCGGGGTGCTCATTGATTGCGTTATTTCCGACCGGCATGCCGGCGATGGGCGGCTGTTGGCTGCGGGTCCGCGACGAGCCGGGTGGAGCGGCAGGGTCGGGCGCGATATGTGACGGCAGGATCCTCGATTGAGATATCTCAGGTTATTTTGGGCCGGCGAAGATGACAGGTGGGCATGTGGGTTCTGAGGGTTCAGCAGGGTGCCTTTTGGGTGGGACATTTTGTCGTAGAGGTGGCCTTATGCCACCGCGCCTATTCTGCTGGGAGTGCTGGAAGCCATGAAACCGATTGTGGAGCAAGTCTGAAGTTGACGTTCGGCAGTTGAGAGCCGCGCCGTTCCTGACACAAGCCATCGGACAAATTTACCATTTAAGCATCTAATCACAAATACCTCTTGACACCTCGTGATATACGGACTAGCATATTGGCGACCAATGTCCCGGCCGCGCGGCGCCATCACGGAGTCGCCTCGGGGCGCAGAATCTACTCGTAGGACAGCAGTATGAGAAGGCATTTTACCCACCTTTATTTGTTGATTTTCCTGTCAGTGCTTTTCACTGTTTCCTTCCCTCGTGGCCAAACGGGAAGTCTCCCCGAAACAAGTGAACCCCGCGCCTTCACCCGTGTCGATCTGAGCAAAGGGCAGAAGTACGTCCCCGGCGAGGTCTTTGTCAGGTTCAAGCCGGGAACAAGCAGACGGTCGATGTTGTCTTCCCACGCCCGCGTGGGCGGGGTGATCAAGAAAGAGTTCCAGAGTGTGCCCGGCCTGCACCTTGTGCAATTGCCCTCCGAAGTTTCGCTGAAGCGAACCTTGCACAGTTATCGCCAGGACCCCACCGTCCTGTACGCGGAGCCAAACTACCTAGTCCGCCCCATCACGGTGCCGAATGATCCGTTGTTCTCACAGCAATGGGGTTTGTCGAACACCGGGCAGAACCTGGGAACTCCGGGAGCGGACATCCACGCGCCGCAAGCTTGGGGCATCACGACCGGGAGTTCGAATGTCGTCGTCGCGACCATAGACTCGGGGATTGATTACACCCACCCGGATTTGGCCCCCAACGTTTGGTCCTCGCCCACCAGCTTTAGCGTCAACAACGGGGGTACCGTCTTCCCTTGCCCCGCCGGGTCCCACGGGTTCAATCCAGTGTATGGCACCTGCGATCCCATGGACGACCTCGGCCATGGCACGCACGTGGCGGGGATTATCGGCGCGGTCGGCAACAATGGCCTGGGGGTATCCGGAGTCAACTGGAACGTGCAATTACTCCCCTGCAAGTTCATTGATTCCACGGGAAGCGGCACAATGGTCGCGACCCCAGGCCAAAGCCCTTTGCAGTATCGCCAGGATAACCGCTAACAACACTCCTGGCCCTGCAACGCTTTTTTCCCTTCCAGGCAGATGACAGGAACCGCAACCAGCGCGGCGGCGGGGTCTATCCAGCGGATATGAAGCGCCGCATTGAGGGCCAAGCCCGCAAGGGTTATGCCGGCCAGGTAGGCGCAGGTTGCGGACTGCACCGCGTCGGCGGTTAATGCCGCGTTGCGAGCCGTTTTTCCGGCTCTTCGCTTCGCCGAACTCAGCGGGGGCATGACGGCGAGCGCGGCAATGGTGACGCCCATGCCAATCCAACTTGTATCGGGTCGCACCTGCTGCCACAGGGCGAGGGCAGAGCTCAGGGTAATGACCGCAGCGAGCGCGAAGAGAAGAATACCCGCGAGCCTGGTGGCTCGAGCCGTGCTCAGAGCAAGGCGGAATTGCAGAAGCACTACAAGCGCCGACAAGAGTTCGATCAGACTATCGGCGCCAAAGGCCAAAAGCACGGGGCTCCGCGCGCGCCATGCGGAAAAGAGAGCAAGGGCGCACTCCACCACCATCCAGATCAGCGTGACCGCTTGCAACCGCACAATCTGGCGCGATATTTCGCCGGAAGTTTCCGCGCATCCACCGCCGTGCGTCAATGTCCCGCGTCCTATTTCTTCTTCAAAGAGATAATCCTTATAAAGTGTGCAAGAAAGCTACGATGTCCTCCTTTTCCTGGGCAGTCAAGTGGAGCTGTTGAATGAGGTTGAAGTATTCCACCGTATCCTCAAGGGTGAAGCATCGCCCGTCGTGCAGATAGGGTGGGGAGTCCTTTATGCCTCGCAAGGGGAACGTCTTAATGGGACCGTCGGCATCCATCAACATGCCATTCACCATTTCCTGCTTGTAAAACCGCTCCGCCGTGAGGTTGTGCATGCTGTTATCGGTATAGTAGGGGGCAGGGTGGCAGTAAGCGCACCGGGCCTTTCCGTTAAAGAGCGCCTCACCTCTGAGTTCGCTCGGGCTGGACTTGGTGCGATCGAGTTCGCCGTAAATGTTAAGTTTGGGAGCCGGAGGGAAATCCAGAATCTCCAGGAACTCCGCCATGGCATGGACCTGGGAACCTCTTTCCAGAATGTTAACCCCTTTCTTGGCGGACATGGCGATGTCGCCGTCGAAATAGGCAGCACGCTGTTCGAATTCGGTGAAATCCTCCACGGTCTTAAGGGCACGCTGAGAACCGAAGAGCCGCTGGATATTCACTCCCCGGA